>JAJQAY010000140.1 GCA_021203515.1 Bacteroides sp.
CGGTACACACAAGATTAAAACAGACAATTCCGAAAAATAATATAAATATATTATCTTTGCGACTCATTTTAAAAAAGACACCATGATTTCCATAGACGGACTCGCCGTAGAGTTTAGCGGCACCACCTTATTCAGTGATATATCCTTCGTCATCAACGAGAAAGACCGCATCGCCCTGATGGGAAAGAACGGTGCGGGAAAGAGCACCTTGCTGAAAATCCTGGCAGGCGTGAGGCAGCCCACCCGCGGCAAGATTTCAGCACCGCGCGATTGCGTCATCGCCTATCTGCCCAACACCTGATGACGGAAGACGGACGCACCGTGTTTGAGGAAACGGCACAAGCCTTTACCCATCTGCACCAGATGGAGGCGGAGATAGACCGCCTGAACCGGGAACTAGAAACCCGCACGGACTACGAAAGCGACAGCTACATGGAGCTTATCGAGAAGGTGTCCGCCCTGAGCGAGAAGTTCTACGCCATCGACACCACCAACTACGAAGAGGATGTGGAGAAGGCCCTGCTCGGCCTGGGCTTCACCCGCGAGGACTTCGCCCGCCAGACGAGCGACTTCAGCGGCGGATGGCGTATGCGCATCGAGCTTGCCAAGCTGTTGCTGCAAAAGCCGGACGTGCTGCTGCTGGATGAGCCGACCAATCACCTCGACATCGAGTCTATACAGTGGTTGGAGGACTTCCTTATTAATAATGGTAAGGCGGTTATCGTCATCAGCCACGACCGCAAGTTTGTGGACAACATCACCACCCGCACCATCGAGGTGACGATGGGCCGCATCTATGACTACAAAGTGAACTACTCCAAATACCTGGAACTGCGCAAGGAGCGCCGCGAGCAACAGCAGAAGGCCTACGACGAGCAGCAGAAGTTCATAGCCGAGACGCGGGAGTTTATCGAGCGCTTCAAAGGCACTTACTCCAAGACCCTGCAAGTGCAGAGCCGCGTGAAGATGCTGGAGAAGCTGGAACTGCTGGAAGTGGACGAGGAGAATACGTTGGCCTTGAGGTTGAAACTCCCGCCTTCGCCGCGTTCGGGCAACTATCCCGTGACGATGGAGGGCGTGGGCAAGACGTATGGCGACCACGTGGTGTTCAAGAATGCCAACCTGACGATAGAGCGAGGCGACAAAGTGGCCTTTGTGGGCAAGAACGGCGAGGGTAAATCGACGCTGGTGAAGTGCATCATGCAGGAGATAGAGCATGAAGGCACGCTCACCATCGGACACAACGTGCAGATAGGTTACTTCGCCCAGAACCAAGCATCGCTGCTGGACGAGAACTTGACGGTGTTTCAGACGATAGACGACGTAGCCAAAGGAGAAATTCGCAATAAGATACGCGACTTGCTGGGCGCTTTTATGTTTGGCGGCCCGGAGGAGTCGATGAAGAAGGTGAAGGTGCTTTCGGGCGGAGAACGCACGCGGCTTGCCATGATTAAGCTGCTGCTGGAACCCGTGAACCTGCTTATTCTGGATGAGCCTACCAACCACCTCGACATGAAAACAAAAGACATCCTGAAGCAGGCGCTGATGGATTTTGACGGCACGCTGATTGTCGTCAGCCACGACCGCGACTTCCTCGACGGGCTGGTGACAAAGGTCTACGAGTTTGGCAACAAGCGGGTGACCGAGCACCTAAGCGGCATCTACGAATTCTTGGAGAAGAAACGGATGGATTCACTCCGCGAGCTGGAACGGTAAACTTTCATTAACTTACTTTCCGCAACAAACGGTTCGCTTCTATTGTTTTATCTTATAAACTTATAACTACAAAAAAGATGAAACAATATGATGCTATCATCATAGGCTTCGGCAAAGGCGGGAAACTACTGGCTGCCGAACTTGCCAACCGCAACTGGAAAGTGGCAATCGTTGAACGTTCTCCACAAATGTATGGCGGAACATGTGTCAACGTTGGGTGCATCCCTACCAAAACTCTCATTCACGAATCGGAACAAGCCGAGCAACAGTGCCAGAATGATTATGACAAACAATCCAAGGCCTATACGCTCGCCGTGGGCCGGAAGAACAAGCTCGTCTCATTCCTGCGGGAGAAGAATTACGAGAACGTAAACATGCATCCCAACATCACGCTCTACGACGGGGTGGCTTCTTTCACCTCCGGCGACACGATAAAGGTGACATCCTTCGGCAACAAGGACACTCTGCTCCGGGGGAAGGAAATCTTTATCAATACCGGCTCCACCCCTATCCTGCCCGACGTGGAGGGGCTCAACCAGAGCAAACGGGTGTACACCAGCGAAACATTGCTGCAACAAGACCAACTCCCCGCCCGCCTGCTCATTGTGGGAGCCGGGGCCATCGGACTGGAATTTGCTACGATCTATGCAGGCTTCGGAAGCCAGGTCACCCTGCTCGAAGGCGGAAACCGCTTCATGCCCAAGGCCGACCGGGACATTGCCGAATGCATGATGGAGTCCTTAAAGAGGAAACGCATCGATATACGCCTGAATGCGCAGGTCTTGTCGGCACACGACACTCCGTGCGGCCTCGCCCTTACGTATATGGACCGCCGCGACAGCACGACCTATCTCCTCGAAGGGGATGCCCTGCTGCTTGCCACCGGACGAAGGCCGATGACCGACGAACTGAACCTGCACGCAGCCGGTATACAGACCGATGCACGCGGCGGTATCGTGGTGGACGAGCATCTGCACACGGCTTCCCCGCACATCTGGGCACTGGGCGATGTCAGGGGCGGAGCACAATTCGATTATCTGTCCATAGACGACTATCGCATCATCACCGACCAACTGTTCGGCAACAAGAAGCGCAACACGGAAGACCGCCTGCCGGTGCCCTATGCCATCTTTACCAATCCGCCGCTGGCACATATCGGGGTGACGGAAGAGGAAGCCGTGAAGCGCGGGATTGCCATTCAGGTGTTCCGCATTCCGGCATCGGCCATTCCGCGTGCCCGCACGCTGCAATGCATGGACGGCATGATGAAGGCCGTTGTCAACGCACATACGGGGCGCATCATAGGCTGCACGCTGCTTTGTGTCGATACACCGGAGGTCATCAATACCGTGTCGCTGGCGATAAAGAGTAAACTACATTACAGCGCCTTGCGCGACTTTATCTTTACACACCCCAGCATGAATGAAGGTTTAAACATTTTATTCAAGGCTTTTTTAGTATCTTGCATTTGGCAGTTAAATGATTAACCTCTATCTTTGCGACCTGTCAAAGATGGAGAAATGAAAAAGAAACGGTACATCGCATACTTCCTGTTTTTTATCAGCATGGTCATGTTGGTCGTACCGGTCATTCCCCATCATCACCACGACAATGGCCTGATCTGCATGAAGAACGACTTGCCCGCCGAAGGGTGTTGCCACCATGCAGGGGCTTGCAATGAGCATTGCTGCTGCGACACGGGGTGCATGACGACTCATTTCTATCAGCAGGCACCCAGTTCGGACAGCAATAACTTGCATCCGGACTTTGTATGAGTGACTCCTCTATTCTCCTATTCCATCCTGAAACTGCTTATACTGCCTGAGGAAACATGTATCAGGCGGGAATTCATCTATCTGGAGTCTCTTCACGGCACATTTATTACTTGTGCCGCCGGACTTCGCGCCCCTCCCCGCGTTCTTGCTTGAAGACAATCGTTTTCACCACAGATTACACAGATTAACGCAGATTATCTATTTTGATAATCAACAGTTTAATCTCAGTCTGTGTTAATCGGTGTAATCTGTGGTGCTTTTAGTATCCCAATAACAAGTAAGAACAAAATCAGCATGAAGAAGTATTTATTCATGGGAGTTGTAGGATTATTCCTGCTGGGCTCCTGCAATAGTAAGTCCGAAGAAGGACATGATCACGGAACAGAAGCACATGCCCACGAAGGGCACGACCACGAGAGTGAAGGTCACGAGGGACACGACCACGGTGCGGAAGCTGCCTCCGGTCATAGTGACGAAATCATATTGCCCCCTGCCAAAGCCCAGGCCGCAGGTGTGGAGGCAAGCATCATCAAGCCGGGAACGTTTCATCAGGTCATCAAGACCAGTGGCCAGGTACTGGCGGCACAGGGTGATGAGAGTGTAGCCGTTGCCACAGTGGCAGGGGTCGTATCTTTCCGGGGAAAGGTGGTTGAAGGGATGAGTGTGGGCAAAGGCACACCACTCGTACTGCTTTCTTCCAAGAATATGGCGGACGGCGACCCGGCGCAAAGGGCACGCATCGCCTACGAAACCGCCCAAAAAGAATATGAACGGATGAAAGCGCTGCTCCCCAATAAGATTGCATCCGAAAAGGATTTTGCACAAGCCGAGCAGGCTTATGAGAACGCCCGCATCAGCTATGAGGCAGTCGCCAAGAACCATTCGCCCCAAGGGCAGGCGGTGACCTCGCCTATCAGCGGATATGTGAAAAGCCTGCTGGTGAAGGAAGGGGATTATGTGACTGTAGGCCAGCCGCTGGTCAGTGTGATGCAAAACCGCAAGTTATTCCTGCGTGCCGATGTTTCGGAGAAGTATTATCCGTATCTGCGCACAATCGGCTCCGCTAATTTCTGCACTCCCTATAATAATAAGGTATATGCGCTGAAGGAGTTGGACGGACGGCTGCTTTCCTATGGGAAGGCATCGGGCGGCAACAGTTATTATGTGCCCGTCACGTTCGAGTTCGACAATAAAGGGGACATCATTCCCGGAGCATTCGTTGAGATATTCCTGCTTTCGTCTCCGATGGAGAATGTTATAGCACTGCCTCATACGGCGCTGACCGAGGAGCAAGGCAGTTTCTTCGTCTACCTGCAAGTGGATGAAGAGGGATACCGCAAGCAACTCGTTACGCTCGGTGCCGACAATGACGAAAGCGTACAAATCCTCTCGGGCGTGAAGCCGGACGACAAGGTGGTTGTCAAGGGGGCTTACCAGGTGAAGCTGGCCGGGGCGACGAATGCAATACCGGCACATAGCCACGAACACTAATTTTAGTTATAAGCTATGAGTGATAAGTTATTCGCGGATGTTTCCTGCGGCATAATAACGTCTTCTTTGCAAGCAAATAACTCATAACTTATAACTCATAACTCCAAAAATCATGTTAAACAAGATTATACAATTTTCTCTTCAGAACCGTATTCTGGTATTGGTAGCATCGGTTCTGTTGCTGATTGGCAGCACATACACCGCTATGCATACGGAAGTGGATGTGTTCCCCGACCTGAATGCGCCGACCGTGGTTATCATGACCGAAGCAAACGGCATGGCAGCCGAAGAAGTGGAGCAACTCGTGACGTTTCCGGTAGAGACTGCCGTGAACGGAGCAACGGGTGTGCGCCGGGTACGTTCATCTTCTACAAACGGGTTCTCCGTGGTCTGGGTGGAATTTGACTGGGACACGGACATCTATCTGGCCCGTCAGATTGTCAGCGAGAAACTGGCAGTGGTGGGCGAGTCCCTCCCCGCCAATGTGGGCAAGCCGACGCTGGGCCCGCAATCTTCAATCCTAGGCGAAATGCTGATTGTAGGCCTGACGGCCGACTCGACCTCGATACTCGACCTGCGAACGATTGCGGACTGGACTATCCGCCCGCGACTGCTCTCTACCGTGGGCGTGGCACAAGTGGCCGTGCTGGGCGGCGACATCAAGGAGTATCAGATACAACTCGACCCGGAACGGATGCGCCATTACGGGGTGACGCTGAACGAGGTGATGAACGCCACGCGCGACATGAACCTGAATGCCAACGGCGGCGTACTCTATGAATATGGAAATGAATACATCGTGCGCGGCGTACTCTCTACCGACCGGGTGGAGCAACTGGCAAAGGCTGTAGTGAAGATACAAGGAGACACCTCGTCTCCTATTCTCCTCGAAGACATTGCCGACGTGCGCATCGGAGCCAAACTGCCGAAGCTGGGCACGGCATCGGAACGCGGCAAACCGGCGGTGCTGATGACTATCACCAAGCAGCCCGCTACCAGTACGCTGGAACTGACCGACAAACTGGAAGCCTCTCTGAAAGACTTGCAGAAGAACCTGCCGCCCGATGTAAAAGTAAGTACGGACATCTTCCGCCAAAGCCGGTTTATAGAAAGCCCTATCGGCAATGTGCAGAAGTCGCTGTTCGAAGGCGGTATCTTTGTCGTTATCGTGCTGTTTCTGTTCCTTGCCAATGTGCGGACGACCGTGATTTCATTGGTGACGCTGCCGTTGTCGCTGATTGCTTCGTTGCTGACACTGCACTACATGGGCTTCACCATCAACACCATGAGCCTCGGCGGACTGGCTATTGCCATCGGTTCGCTGGTGGACGACGCCATTGTGGACGTGGAAAATGTGCACAAGCGGCTGCGCGAGAACCGGTTGAAACAGGAAGGAGAACGTTTGCCGATACTGAAAGTGGTGTTCAACGCTTCGAAGGAGGTGCGTATGCCTATTCTGAACTCGACGTTGATTATCGTGGTGAGCTTCGTGCCGCTGTTCTTCCTGAGTGGAATGGAAGGCAGGATGCTGGTGCCGCTGGGCATTGCGTTTATCGTGGCGTTGGCGGCTTCTACCGTGGTGGCGCTGACGGTGACACCGGTGCTTTGCTCCTATCTGCTGGGCAAAGAAAAGGAGAAAGAAGGGAAACGCTCTACGGGCGATGCCTTTGTGGCGCGCAAGATGAAGCAATGGTACGGTGCGGCATTGACGTTTGTACTGGGGCATAAGAAAAGTGTGTTGGGTGGTACTATCGGGCTGTTTATTGTGGCCTTGGTGTGCTTCTTCACACTGGGGCGGTCGTTCCTTCCGCCCTTCAACGAGGGATCGTTCACTATCAATATTTCATCCCTACCGGGCATTTCGCTCGAAGAGAGTGACAAGATGGGACACCGGGCCGAAGAGTTGCTGCTTTCCATCCCCGAGATACAGACCGTGGCGCGCAAGACCGGATGTGCCGAGTTGGACGAGCACGCTCTGGGCGTGAACGTTTCCGAAATCGAAGCACCTTTTGGACTGAAAGACCGTTCGCGCAGCGAACTCATAACCGATGTGCGCGAGAAGCTGGGCACGATTATCGGGGCGAACGTAGAAATCGGACAGCCTATCAGCCACCGCATCGACGCCATGCTATCGGGCGCAAAAGCGAATATTGCCATCAAGCTGTTTGGCGACGACCTGAACCGGATGTTCGCCCTGGGCAACGAGATAAAGGGCGCTATTCAGGACATTCCCGGCATTGCCGACCTGAATGTGGAGCAGCAGATTGAACGTCCGCAACTCATTATCTCGCCCAAGCGGGAGGTGCTCGCCAAATATGGCATTTCGCTGCCTGAATTCTCCGAGTTCGTCAACGTATCCCTCGCGGGTGAAACCATATCCCAAGTATACGAGCAGGGCAAGAGCTTCGACCTGACCGTGCGCGTCAGGGACGACTTGCGCGACGAGATGGAGAAGATGCGCAACCTGATGATTGATACCGGCGACGGACGGAAAGTGCCGCTGAACTATGTGGCGGAAGTCCGTTCTGCGATGGGCCCCAATACCATCAGCCGTGAGAACGTGAAACGGAAAATCGTTATCTCCGCCAATGTGGCCGACCGCGACCTGCGCAGTGTGGTGAATGATATACAAGACCGCGTGGACCGGCAAATCAAGCTGCCGGAGGGGTATCACATCGAATACGGCGGTCAGTTTGAAAGCGAACAGGCGGCAAGCCGCACGCTGGCGCTGACGTCGTTCATGTCTATCGTGGTAATCTTCCTGCTGCTCTATCACGAGTTTCGCAGCGTGAAGGAGAGTGCGATTATTCTTATTAACCTGCCGTTAGCGCTGATTGGCGGTGTGTTTGCATTGCTCACCACGACGGGGGAGGTCAGTATTCCGGCTATCATCGGTTTCATTTCTCTGTTCGGCATCGCTACCCGAAACGGGATGTTGCTCATCAGCCACTACAACCATTTGCAGCGCGAAGAGGGGTATAGTGTCTACGACAGTGTGATACGCGGCTTGCTAGACCGGTTGAACCCGATTTTGATGACGGCGCTTTCCAGTGCCCTCGCCCTTATTCCGTTGGCTCTGAGTGGCGACCTGCCGGGCAACGAGATACAAAGTCCGATGGCTAAGGTAATCCTTGGCGGACTTTTAACATCTACGTTCCTGAACGGTTTCATCATTCCGATTGTTTACCTGATGATGAAACGGGGGAGGGGGAATTCAGTAGTTAAGTAGTAAGTAGGTAAGCAGCAAGTAGAGATACATAAGTATGGAGCCGAAAATGCGTAGGTATGTAGCCGAAAATGCGTAGGTATGTATTTTCACCTACATAGGTATGTAGACAAAAATGCGTAGGTATGTATTTCCGGCTACATACTTATGCGTGAGTCCGATATAAAACTATCCCAATTCTCCTCCTCCTGGGAGGAGGAGTACCCGAAGGGGGAGGTGGTAGGTAAAGCAATCTACCTTTGAAAGAATAATTTTCTAGTTTTGTGCTCTCTACCACCCCGCCCGTTGGGCACCCCTCCTCCCAGGAGGAGGGGAATTAAGTTACTATGGTAATTGTGCATATTAAATAAAGAATTCAGATATAATAATATAAAGACAATGAATAAACGAATATTTATACTTAGTGCCGCCATCCTTATTTGCATAGGAGCAAACGCACAAAGTAACAGTAACGGCATCGATGCCATACTCCGCCAGATAGAGGCGAACAACAAGGAGCTGCAAGCCAATGCGCAACTTATCTCCTCGCAGAAACTGGAGAACAGGACGGGAAATAATCTTCCCGACCCTACCCTCTCCTACTCTTATCTGTGGGGTCCAAAGAACAGTGGCGAGACGGTGGGTGAACTTACCGTTTCACAAAGCTTCGACTTTCCCACCTTGTATACCACACGCAGCAAGATGAACCGCCTCAAGACCGGAGCGCTGGATGCACAAGCCATAGCCATGCGTCAGCAGATATTGCTGCAAGCCAAAGAGGCTTGCCTGGACATCATCATGCTGCAACGCCAGCAGCAGCTACTCGACGAACGCTTGAAGAATGCCGAAGAGCTTTCCGCCATGTATGCCAAAAGGCTTGCCACGGGTGATGCGAACATACTGGAAACGAATAAAATCAATCTGGAACTGCTGAATGTGCGCACCGAAGCACGCATGAACAGTACGGCATTGAGCAATAAGCTAAATGAGCTGATTGCACTGAACGGCAATCGCCCGCTAATCGCTCCCGATGATTTCGAACAGACGGAGTACCCCACTGTCCCCTTGCCCACCGACTTCCGGCAGGTATGCGACGAACTTCTCGCCACCGACCCCACCATGCAATCGCTCCACAGCGAAAGCGCCGCTGCCCGCAAGCAGATTTCAGCAAGCAAGCAAGGATGGCTGCCCAAACTGGAACTGGGCTATCGCCGCAATACGGAAACCGGACATCCGCTGAACGGCATTGTCGTGGGCTTCTCTTTCCCCCTATTCGAGAACCGCAACAAGGTTAAAATCGCCAAGACACAGGCATCCGGCATCGACTACCAGAAAGAGAATGTAGAAATACAAGCCAGTTCCACCTTGTGGAAGCTTTATGAGGAGGTGCGCAACTTGCACGCATCTATGGAGGAATATCAACGCACCTTCCAACAACAGCAAGACTTGTCTCTGCTGAAACAAGCGCTTGTAGGGGGGCAAATCAGCATGATAGAGTATTTCGTGGAAATATCGGTGGTCTATCAGAGCAAGACAAACCTCCTGCAACTGGAAAACCAGTATCAGAAGGCAATGGCGCAAATATACAAGAGCCGGCTGTAGAGGAGTGCTTGCAAAAGAAGTCAGAGCACCTTCAACACTTCCGGCAAATATCCGCTACGGATACGCCATTCCTGAGGATAGAGATTGTTGGCGCGGTTGCCGATATTCTTGACGAAACCGAGAGGAATATTCTTATAAGTAAGCAAAACTACCCCGCGAGAGGCTGTATCCGGAAGGATTACGGCCTCTTTTCGCAAATAGGCGATGGCCTGCTCATAGGTAATTTCCGTGTGGGGAAAAGCGTCCGGGTTCAGAGCGAAACTCATGGCAAGCGCATGATGGGGTATCCAGTCTTTTCCTTTCAGTTCGGCAAGGCTGATGCCCGCCTGCACGATGCGCAACGAAGACTGCAAGACGGACAATTGGGGAAGGCAGGACGCAGGAAAAGCACTGACGCTGCTGTCCTTCGGAATAAATTCATAATCATCGGGGCTCAAAAGCCAGTTGCGCAAAGACGACAGTTGCTCTTTGGAAATGCCGGAGGTTTGCTTCCCTTTGCCCTGGGGTTTGCTCCCTTTAGCCCTGGGCTTAGCTCCCCTCAGCCCTGGGCTCAGCTCTTCCCAGCCCTGGGCTGACGACTGCTCGGCCCTGGGCTGAGGAGTGCTCGTCCCAGGCTTGCGGAGAACGGCCAAAAAGAAGCCCTCTCCACGCGTCCGGTGCGGCAGGAAGCGGTAGACGGGAAAGTCTTCGCCTGCCAGCAGATTGCCCGTTATGTTCCACGCATCCGGCACATCAAGCGGAAGTATTTCGGCTCCAAATTCATCCCGTATCCAACGGATGTTCTCTTCATCTTCTTTCGTATTGTAGGTGCAGGTGCTATAGATAAGGATGCCTCCCGGTTTCAGGCAAGGCCAGATGTCGGCTATGATACGCCGCTGGCGCTGCCAGCAGATTTCCACATTCTCGGGACTCCACTCACTCACGGCAACCGGGTCTTTGCGGAACATGCCTTCGCCCGAACAGGGTACATCGGTCAATATCACATCGAAGAAGTTCTCCAGAGAAGAAAAGTCCGAGGGGTCGTTGTTGGTAACCACCACTCCGGGATGCCCCCACTTCGTCAGGTTCTCCGCCAATATCTGCGAACGGTTGCGGATGACTTCATTGGCAACCAACAGACTTCCTTCGGGAAGGATGCTGCGGGCGTGGGTAGACTTGCCGCCGGGAGCCGCACAGAGGTCGAGCATCACCACCGGATGCGTGCCTGCACATTGCTTCAGGGCTTGCTCCACAAACATGGACGAGGCTTCTTGCACATAATAGCATCCGGCATGAAACAGCGGGTCGAAAGTAAACGTCAACCGTTCGTCGAGGTAAGCGCCGGAAGCATACCAAGGAGTTGAAAGTTGAAAGTTGAAAGTTGAAAGTTGAAAGTTAGGCTTGCCGGTATTCAGACGGATGGAAACGGGTTGCTCCTCTTCGAGGGCAGCCGCCAGTCCGGCATATTCTTCATCGCCCAGGAGGGCACGGGTATAGTCTGTAAAAGAAGCGGGTAATTCCATATCGTGTACCGTTTATGCCCGCAAAGGTAACATAAAAAGAAAATTCGTCCATCAAATCTACGGATTTCTAAAAAAAATATCGTCTCTTTGCAACTTTCTACAGAGGAAGATGTGTCTAACATACAAAGAAACAAATAATAGAATAAAAAGAATAGAATTATGAAACGTATCATTTTTTGCATTAATCACAGCCATGGCGCTCTGCTCACTGGCATATGGAGCGAACAGAACAGTTACTGAAAATGACAGCTTGGGAAACAAAAAGCGGGTTATCGAACTGAAAGATACCGTCGTCGACGGGAAAACAGTGACGGATACACTCAGCGTAATGACTTACGAAAGCAGTTCCAGCAAGAACGGAGAGAGCGAGGACAATTACAAGCACCACAGCGGTAGCTACAACTTCGGTTGGAACTTGGGCCATGACACCAAAAGAAGCCTTCATCGCCGTAACAGCGATTGTATTCGTATTCGGCTTCCCGATAATCGTTATTTTTATCATATTCTTCTTCCGATACAAAAACCGGAAAGCCAAATATCGCTTGGTGGAGCAGGCACTGGCTAGCGGACAACCACTGCCGGAGAACTTCTTCAAGGAGGTGGGAACTTCGGATATACGCAACAAGGGAATACAAAATATCTTTGTCGGCATCGGACTCTTCATCTTCTTGTGGGCAATTACCGGAGAATTTGGTCTCGGTTGCATAGGCTTGCTCATCATGTTCACAGGATTTGGACAAGTCGTCATCCATTACACCCAGCAGAAGAAGGATGAAAAACTTTCTACTGACTTTCCGAAGAAAAACGAAGAGGAATGAGTCAACTCAATGACATATCGTTAGTCGCACAGGTCGTGGTGTTTCGCAACACCATGGCCTTCGGCCAGTTAGTCAGGAAGCACCAGTCGCCCGTGAGGCGCTTCTTCCTGCACCTGACCTGCAGCGACAGCGAATTGAGTGACGACTTGGCACAAGATACGTTCATAAAAGCATATACCAACCTGGCTTCGTTCAAAAATCTGTCCAATTTCTCAACCTGGCTCTATCGCATTGCATATAATGTATTTTATGATTATATTCGCAGCCGGAAAGAAACGGACAGTCTGGAAACACGCCAAGTGGACACTCAATGCAGCACGCTGCAAAACGACATCGGACAGCACATGGATGTTTACCGTGCGTTGGGGATGTTGAAAGAGATAGAACGAACCTGCATGACGCTTTTCTACATGGAAGACCAAAGCATCGAAAAGATTGCAGGTATCACTGGATGCCCGTCGGGAACAGTGAAAAGTCATCTCTCGCGGGCGAAAGAAAAGATGGCTACTTACTTAAAACAAAATGGTTATGATGGAAAATGATGATAAGCTCCTGGTTTCGTTCCTTGCCGAAGGCTGGCAAAAAAATAGCAGACAATGGTTTCACACGCCGTGTAATGCGCCATTTGCCCGACCGCACCAGACGCATTTCGCAGATATGGGTTACGTTCTGCTTCACATTGGCGTTGGTGTTGTTCTACGCTCTCGACGGCCTGCAACTGGTATTGGGCACACTGCGCGAAACTTTTACCGCAGCCGCACAAACCGGAACTGCCGAACTCGACCCGAAATCTCTGGTTATTGCAGGAGTAGTGTTACTCTACATTATATATCGCAAAATATGCTCGTTGGCTTAAACGGTTTGCTCGGAGAATAAGCGGATTTGCTCGGAGAATAAAAATATTTGCTCGATGAACAGGCATTTTTCATCGATATATTGTATCTTTGCCTCCTCATAAAACTACATAAGATTACAAAGTTTTGAGGCATATTCTATTCGTCATATTATTTACACTTTTTGTCGGAAGCGCGCGCGCGCAGGTCACAAGCGATTCTCTCATCATGAATTACATGAAAGAAATGGGGATACCGCTGACCTACAATAACAAAATTGAACTATTAATGACCGGACACGACAAGTTTGTCGACTTGTTCGAGGAAATTCGTCATGCCCGCCATCATATCCATCTGGAATATTTCAATTTCCGCAATGACTCCATAGCCAATGCCTTGTTTGATTTGCTGGCGGAGAAAGTGAAGGAAGGCGTGGAAGTGCGCGCCATGTTCGACGCCTTTGGCAATTGGTCCAATAATCAGCCGCTGAGAAATCATCATCTGAAAGCAATACGGGAACGCGGCATCGAAATCGTAAAATTCGATCCGATTACTTTTCCTTATATCAATCATACCATGCACCGCGACCATCGCAAGATTGTGGTGATTGATGGGAAAATAGGCTATACCGGCGGTATGAACATCGCCGATTATTATATCAACGGCTTGCCTAAAATAGGGCAATGGCATGATATACATATGCACATCGAAGGAAATGCCGTACGCTATCTGCAAGGTATCTTCCTGACTATGTGGAACCAGGAAACCGGACAGCATATCGGTGGCCCGGCATACTTTCCCGACCTGCCGCAATTTCCCGACAGCATAGCTGAGGAAATCGCTATAGTAGACCGTACTCCGCGTGAAACACCGCGTTCTATCAGTCATGCTTATGCTGCTACGATTGAAGCGGCACAACAGAATATTCAGATTGTCAACCCTTATTTCGTTCCTACCAAATCCATCAGAAAAGCCATCAAGAAGGCTCTGAAGAATGGTACGGAAGTGGAAATCATGATACCTGTCGTGTCTGACATTCCTTTTACTCCTAAAGCATCTTTCTACATCGTACACAAACTGATGAAGCGAGGGGCGAAGATTTATCTCTTCAACGGCGGTTTTCATCATTCCAAAGTGATGATGGTGGACAACTCCTTTTGTACGGTAGGCACGGCCAATCTCAACAGCCGTAGCCTTCGATACGACTATGAGACGAATGCTTTTATCTTCGACCCGGCAACGACATCCGAGTTGAACGCCATGTTCGAAAGGGATAAATTGAACAGTACGCTGCTCACCCCGGAGGTGTGGAAGAAGCGTTCGGGCTGGAAGAAGTTCGTCGGCTGGGTAGGAAATTTGCTGACTCCTTTCTTATAGGAGCTTCTCTCTAATTTTTAATCTTTAATTTTTAATTTCCCAAGAAGTTACCTACCTTTGACCAACTTTTTTAATTTGTAGTCCATGAAACAATATTTAGACTTACTCAACCGTGTGTTGACCGAAGGCGTAGAAAAGAGTGACCGCACCGGAACCGGTACCGTCAGTGTATTCGGACATCAGATGCGCTTCAATATAGATGAGGGATTTCCTTGTCTGACCACCAAAAAACTTCACTTGAAATCCATCATTTACGAACTGCTGTGGTTCCTCAATGGAGATACGAACGTGAAATATCTGCAAGACAACGGCGTCCGCATCTGGAACGAATGGGCGGATGAAAACGGTGACTTAGGGCATATCTACGGATACCAGTGGCGCTCATGGCCGGACTACAAAGGCGGAGCTATCGACCAGATTAGTGAGGCGGTGGAAACTATCAAGCATAATCCTGATTCGCGCCGCATCATAGTCAGCGCCTGGAATGTGGGCGACCTGGACAACATGAACTTGCCGCCTTGCCATGCCTTCTTCCAGTTCTATGTAGCCAACGGACGGCTCAGTCTACAACTTTACCAACGAAGTGCCGACATATTCTTGGGAGTACCGTTTAATATAGCATCCTATGCGTTGCTTTTGCAAATGATGGCCCAAGTCACCGGACTGAAGGCGGGAGATTTTGTTCATACCTTGGGGGATGCACACATCTATCTGAACCATCTGGAACAGGTAAAGCTACAACTCAGTCGCGAACCGCGACCGCTTCCGCAAATGAAAATCAACCCGGATGTAAAAAGCATATTCGACTTCAAGTATGAAGACTTTGAATTGATTAATTATGACCCGCATCCGCATATTGCAGGCAAAGTAGCAGTGTAAACCGAGCTTTAATTTTTAATTCTTAATTTTTAATTTTCATGGTAAGCATCATCGCCGCAGTAGACCGCCACATGGGTATCGGCTACGAAAACAAACTGTTATTCTGGCTTCCGAATGATTTGAAGCGTTTCAAGGCCCTCACTACCGGAAACACAATCATCATGGGACGAAAAACATTCGAGTCTTTGCCCAAAGGTGCCCTGCCCAATCGACGCAATGTTGTTTTATCATCCCGTCCGGACGCACATTGCCCGGGTGCAGAGGTATTCTCTTCACTGGAAGAAGCTTTGAAAAGCTGTGCCCCCGAGGAGCAGGTATATATTATTGGAGGTGCCAGCGTTTATCGGCAAGCTTTACCATTGGCGGATGAACTCTGCCTGACCGAAGTAGATGCGGAAGCTCCGCAAGTAGATGCTTACTTTCCGGAAGTGGATTTGGAGGTATGGAAAGAAAAAAGCAGGGAGTCTCATCCGATAGACGAGAAACATCCCTGCGCTTATGCTTTTGTTGACTATATCCGCCGATGAGGATTATTCCTCCTCTTCTTCTTCCGTCGTAATCGGCATTTGGCGTTTGATAGCCTCATGGAATGAAATCAGTGTTTCTGTACGAGCCAATCCCAAAGGCTGCAACTTATCATGGATAATACTCAATAGATGGTGATTGTTTCGTGCATAAAGCTTGATGAACATATCATATTTACCTGTCGTAAAGTGGCATTCCACAATCTCAGGAATAGCTTCCAACGCCTTCGTTACTACATCAAAGGTAGCAGGGTCTTTTAAATATATTCCAATATAGGCACACGTCTCATAGCCTATCTTTTCCGGATCGATAACGTATTCGGAGCCTTTCAAAATGCCCAGATTGGTAAGTTTCTGAATGCGTTGGTGGATAGCTGCGCCGGATACATTACAAGCTCTTGCTACCTCAAGAAAAGGTATACGTGCATTATCGGCAATCAGCTTCAGTATTTGTTCGTCTAAAGTATCCAATTGATGATATCCCATTTCAAACTTCAATCGTTAATTTAATATATAAAACTTCCATCTTTCGATGGTAATACGCAAAGCTAGCTATTTTTTCTTCAATTAAAATACAATTTGTAACTTTTCTTACTTAAAAAAGAATAATCACGTAATCTATCGACAGAAAAGAAACCTAAAAAAGCAAATTACGGTGACTCTTCGATTATTGTAAAATTGCAGATGAGGAGCAAAGATTGTATCTTTGTAGAATGATTAATCAATAAACGAGTATGAAAAAGTATGCCTTATTTCTATTATTGTCTCTACTGACAATTACGACTGCTTATGCGCAAGTCTTCACCGATTATTTTGCAGATAAAACCCTCCGGGTAGATTACATTTTCAATGGTAACGCCTCCAAACAAGCCATTTGTCTGGATGGCCTGTCTTCCCTTCCATTCTGGGCAGGTAGAAAACATCATTTATCGGAACTTCATTTGCAGGGGAACGGATAAATTACAATGAAGGATGTAACCAGTGGAAAGACTATATATACCACCTCATTCTCTTCTCTTTTTCAGGAATGGCTGGAAACGGACGAGGCCAAAGAAGTAGTCAAGGGATTTGAAAATACATTCTTGCTCCCGTATCCGCTTAAACCGACGGAAGTCGAAATCACTTTGCTCGATCCGCGCCGGAATGTACGTGCCAGCATGAAGCACATTGTTCGCCCGGATGATGTGCTGATAGCACAAAAGGGAACATCACACATCACTCCGCATAAGTTCTTGTTACAAAGCGGAAATCTGGACCAATGTATAGATGTAGCCATCTTGGCAGAGGGATACACTCCTGAAGAAATGGAGATATTTTATCAGGATGCCAATATTGCCTGCGAAAGCCTGTTCGCTCATGAGCCCTCCAAGAGCATGAAGAAACGGTTCAATATTGTAGCGGCGGGCAGTCCGTCAGAAGACAGCGGCGTCAGCGTTCCAAGACTCGGTGACTGGAAGCGTACTGCATTCGGTTCGCATTTCAGCACATTCTACTCCGACCGGTATCTGACGACTCCACATGTGAAAGCCATACACGATGCTTTGGCCGGTATCCCATACGAACATATTATTATATTAGCCAATACCGAAGAATATGGTGGTGGCGGCATCTACAATTCATACACGCTAACTACAGCGCATCATCCGATGTTCCGCCCAGTCGTGGTGCACGAGTTCGGCCATAGCTTCGATGGATTGGCCGATGAATATTTCTATGATAATGACGTTATGACAGACACCTATCCATTAGATGTAGAACCATGGGAACAGAACATTAGTACACGTATAAACTTTGCATCCAAATGGGAAGATATGCTTGTGAAAGACACTCCCATCCCTACTCCTACAGATGCAAGTGCAAAATACCCCGTCGGTGTATATGAAGGCGGTGGCTATTCCGCCAAAGGAATTTATCGTCCGGCAGACAACTACCGTATGCGCACCAACGGATATCCGACCTTCTGCCCTGTTTGCCAACGCGATATTCGCAGAATTATCGAATTCTATACTGAATAACAACTCAATTAAAAGTCAATCTATGATTAGATTTCAGCGTATTACAACCGTGGATACAGCTTTGTATAGTTACATGGAACAACTAATGACCGCTTCTTTCCCACCAGAGGAATACCGCTCATTGGAAGAACTGCGTAACTATACAGATAACAAGCCACATTTTCACAACCATATCATTTTTCATCATGATACTCCGATAGGTTTCATCACCTACTGGACTTTTGGACGATTTCATTATGTAGAGCATTTTGCCATTGACCCATCCCAACGTAATGGCGGACATGGCAAGAATGTTTTAAATCACTTATGTCAGCAAATAGATACCCCTATCATTCTCGAAGTAGAAGCCCCAGAAGAGGAGATAGCAATACGGCGTATCAATTTCTATAAACGACATGGTTTCACATTATGGGAGAAACCTTACATGCAGCCTCCTTACAAACCAGGAGATAACTATTTGCCTATGTTACTGATGGCACACGGTGACTTGCAATGCGAAAAGGACTTTGAACAAATAAAAGAGCAGATTTACCGGGAAGTATATAATATAAGGAAATAAAAACAATCAATAGTTGAATAATAATTTTTAGGCACGGATTACACGGATTTCGCGGTTTTAGGCTTTGTGATTATGTGAAGCAACCGTGAAAATCCGTGTAATCCGTGCCTAAAATTCCTACTTACATAATAAAAAATAAAGGTCGCCTGCATAGCAAGCGACCTTTATTCATATAGTTTGAATTAACTTCTTACTGACGCGGCTGCGCAGAATAGTTAATTTTCAATGCATAAGCTTGACGAAGCGCTTCTTTGATATCTGTTACGATACCCATTTTCGTATCTTGGTCCACTTTTAAAGAAACTGTCATCTGCGGCTGGTCCTCTTCTTTCATACTGGCACGTTCACCAATAATATAGTCTTGGATTGCAGCAACTTCAGCATAACTGTCATTCAACTGGATACGGCTCTCATTACCTAATTTCTTGCGGAATTCAGCAGTAGGCTTTCCTACATAGATAAACGTAACCAAAGACTTCTTTTCAAGTTTTTCCAGCTCAGTAGCTTGCGGAACCTTAAACTCAACCTTCAATGTTACCTCACGCATAGTTGTTACAATCATGAAGAAGAACAACAAGGTGAAGATAAGGTCAGGCAGAGAAGAAGTGTTCAACGCCGGCATTTCGCGTTTACCAGTTTTATTAAATTTTCCCATTACTTCTTTTCTCCGTACTTTTTAGGTTCTGCCTCAGAAATCTTCTGAGGATAAATATCACGAATTGCTTTTTGTTGCTCTTCGTTCAAATCCGCATAATTCTTCTGCCACTTTCCCTGAGCCAACTCATCACGCAATTCATTGTATGCTGCAACTAACTCATTCTGTACAGAGATATACGATTTGTAGGAAGAACCACGGTCGCATCGCAGAGAAATTACATGCTTTTCCGTAACCATCATGTTACCAAAGAAAGGAATATCTTTCGCATATTTCTCTGGTTTGGCTTCATCATTATACGGATTGGCAATGAATTCTTTCGCTTTTGCACGCAACTGTTCTACACTGATATAGTCGTTTCCACACATTAACTGGTCGTTCAAATTCAGGAAGACTTGCAATACGTTGCGTTCCTTCAACTTTACATCATCTTGTTTCTGTTCCTTTTCAGGAGGTGGCGGCAATCGTCTTGCCAAACCACGGTCAGTATCCATAGACGTTGTAATCAAGAAGAAGATCAACAACAGGAAAGCAATATCCGCCGTAGAACTGGAGTTGATATCAGGAACTTTTCTTTTTCCTTTTGCCATTGTTAATTACTCTTTTAAGTGAGTTTCCCCACTTGGTTATGATAATTTCTTCTTAATACTGCTTGCAATGATAGCAAGAATAGTTGCACCAAGCAAGATGTAAATAGTATAAAGGAACATATCAGCAATCTTCAACCAGAACGGTACATTGTCCGTACCACTGTAACCCGGAATATTGAGAGGTTCGCCACTACCCATAGCCCAAGCTATGACTACGACAACAGCCAATATAATTACACCGACCAAAGATTTCAACGCCTTTGCAGGATTATCTTTCAACGCAGTCCCAAACTGGAACAAGAAAGCTGCTACAGTAGCTACTACCGCCAAACCGAATAATCCATACATCAAGTAGAGTAAGGCCTCTGTTTGAGCAGGTTGCCACATTTCTGAGTCAACGCTCATTAATACTGCATCGCCCTGAGCATCTCCACCGAAGTAGAACAAGCCTAACACTATCAGAATGACAGCGAGCATAGCGTACAGTACATAGTATGATACTTTATATGATAACTTAGCCATCTTAATTATTTTTTGTATTTCAAGTCATATTTGATAACCATATCCAACAGAGTGATAGAAGAATCTTCCATTTCGCTGGTCAAAGCTTCAATCTTAGACAGGATATAGTTATAGAATACCTGAAGGATCAAAGCAACGATCAAACCGAAGATAGTTGTAATCAAGGCTACTTTCATACCACCTGCTACAACCGTCGGAGAGATATCACCTACTTGTTGGATCTTATCAAATGCCTGCACCATACCGATTACAGTACCCAAGAATCCTAATGACGGAGCCATTGCGATAAACAGTGTAACCCAAGAACAGCCTTTTTCCAAGTAACCAGCCTGTACACCACCATAAGAAACAACAGACTTTTCTACGACATCAATACCTTGGTCAATTCTCATCAGACCTTGGTAATAGATAGAAGCGATAGGACCTCTTGTGTTACGTGCGATGTCTTTAGCAGCTTCAACGTCACCTTTTTCCAAAGCAGCTT
The DNA here is from genome assembly GCA_021203515.1 of Bacteroides sp. GTDB lineage: Bacteria > Bacteroidota > Bacteroidia > Bacteroidales > Bacteroidaceae > Bacteroides. The sequence goes on from JAJQAY010000140.1 coordinate 20,548, forward strand.
CGATAGAAGCGATAAACTTCTTAGTATTGATTTCAACCAAACTCAAGTAAATGATACGCTCAATACAGAAAGCAAGACCGATAACCAATGCGATAGCAACCAAGCTCATGAAAGACGCAGTACCTTCAATAAATTTAGTTTTGATTTCTTTGTGAATACCGCCTTCTTCAGCTTCTACAGCAGCAGGAGCAGTAGCTTCATCAGCAGGAGCTGCTTGTGCTGCAGGAACAGCTTGTTCTGTTTGTTCAGCTGCAGGAGCATCTTGAGCCTGAGCAAGTTGAGTTGAGCCAAATGTTAAGATTCCCATCACAGCAACAATTGCAAATAACTTTTTCATTGTGTGTCTAATTTTTAAGATTAATTAATTAAATTACTTATTATATTTATTTGTTGTTATTCTTTCACTTCAATATCCTGCGGAGAGACGGGGATTCGAACCCCGGATACCCTTTAGGAGTATACACGCTTTCCAGGCGTGCCTCTTCAACCACTCGAGCATCTCTCCAATAGACACCGTCCTCGAAATCGGATGCAAATTACAAAAAAAATGCGAACCACAAGCGTTTTCAGCTACAAATGTATTCTTTTTTTTGTTCTTCCACAGTATTCTTCCTGTTTTATCTCGAATAAAATCTCAAAATTAATAAACTTTAAAATCTTTGAGATGTTTATTTGAGCATTCCAAACACTTTTAAGGTGTTTTCAGACGTAATTCGACCTACTTCTTCAGGCTGCATCCCGTATATTTCGGCAATCTTTATCAATGTATCTTTTATATTAGCACTCTCATTTCTTTTCCCCCGATTCGGCGCAGGCGTCAAATAAGGAGAGTCTGTTTCCAAGACAATCCGATCCAATGGAATATGCGGCAAAACTTCCGGCAAACTCGACTTCTTAAAAGTTACCACCCCATTAATTCCAATAGAGAACCCCGAAAATTCCAATATACGAGAAGCTTCTTCCTGCGTGCCGGCAAAGCTATGAAAAATACCTTTCAAAGATGTCGATTTATACATCTCCAATATCTTATATATATAGTCGAATGCATCCCGACAGTGAATGACAATCGGCAAATTATACTCTAAAGCCCACTCTATCTGCTGCCTGAAAACAAGTCTCTGCTCTTCTAAAAACGTTTTATCCCAATAAAGATCCATCCCTATCTCACCGATTGCTACATACTCATTGGGGGCTTCCAAATGCCGGGCTATAATCGCCAGTTCTTTCTTATAATCTCTATTCACAGAAGTGGGATGAAGCCCCATCATCGGAAAACAAAAGCCTCTATATTCAGAACAGACATGAAGCATAGGTTTGATAGTAGTACTATCAATGTTAGGCATGAAAATGTGAGTAACCCCCGCTTCACGTGCACGCTCCATCACTTGGGGTAAATCATTTGAAAACTCTTCTAAAAAAAGATGGGAATGCGAATCAACTAACCTCATGTATCAATCTCTTCTTTTTGTTTTTCACCGGCGCGATAGTAATATATCAATCCGTAATCACGGCATAAATCCAATCGACGTTCATTCGGAAGAACATCTTCAAATTTTTCTTCAACTTGATTCCATATATCTAAGATAAGGGCATCAGCCTCAGCACGCATGGAAGAAAGAGTTTCCAAGCTGCGCGCTGTCAAAGTTTGCAAATTCTTTTGATTTTCATAACTTTCCATGAAAATATCATAATGCACTCTTACTTTAGCAATAGTAGGATTATAAATAGGTATCCCACCCTGAGAAATACGCTTATTCTCTCCGGCAATAATTTTCCTTCCCCACTCTGCCAATGCTAATTCTGACGATAAATCCGGTACATTATTATTATGCGTATCCAATCCATAATATTCTTTATGCGAGACACGTACTTCTGAACGAATCACAGACAAATTCAGCACTTGAATAAAGTGTGAGATATAAAGACGAGCAGTTTTCACATTAGCCTGATGCTTACGACCAGCCTTTGACTGGCGAGTAAAGCATTCCGCATAATACGATTGCGCAGCTTCAAATTTCATTAAAAAATTCCGGGCATCCGTCAGAGTCTTTAAAGATACAGCCAAATCGTACACATTATATATATCGCCCTTCACAACAATGGCTTTCAACGCACGTATTCTCGCTTGATCTGTATTTGGTAATCTTCTATAAGGCATTTTCCAATGGATTAATATTTAATTACACTTCGCGATACATCAAAGCTTTCATCAACTTTTCAAGTTCGTTTTTATTCTCATCCGCCACTTTTATAGCAGCCAGACATTCCATTGCTTGGGTACTATATTCCATCATTTTATTCTCGCAAAGTTCCTTGACACCTATTTGGTTATACAAATCCGTTACGGATTCTATTTTTTCTACCGGATTAAAGTCGGTAGCTTCTATCCAATAATTCAACTGGCGCAACTGTTCCTTATTAGCATGTTCCAATGCCTTTATCAGCATGTACGTCTTTTTATTGCAAAGGATATCTCCACCAATGTTTTTTCCGAAAACGGTGGCATCTCCATATACGTCCAGCAGATCGTCTTTCAACTGAAAAGCAACTCCAATATTCACTCCGAAATTATACAAATATTCCACATCATCCCGAGAAGCGCCACCCAGCAATGCACCAATTTTCAGACTTGCAGCCAATAAAACGGATGTTTTCAAACGTATCATTTCCAAATACTCCTCTTCCTTCACATCATTCCTTTGTTCGAACTCCATATCCATCTGCTGACCTTCGCAAATTTCCAATGCAGTCAGACTGAACAAATCCATGACCTCTTTTAAATGCTCCACCGAGCACTGTGCCATGAACTGATAAGCCAGAACCAACATAGCATCACCGGAAAGGATTACCGTATTATCGTTCCAAACCTTATGCACGGTTTCTTTCCCACGACGACGTTCGGCACGATCCATCAAATCGTCATGTAGCAATGTATAATTGTGATACACCTCAATGCCCGTTGCCGGTGCTAAGACATGAATGACATCTTCCTTATAAAGATTATAGGCCATCAACATCAACACCGGACGAATTCTTTTTCCACCCATCGACAATACATAGGTGACAGGATCATACAAGCCTTTCGGAGTACGAAGGAATTGTAAATTTGTAATATGAGAGTTTATCTTTTCAAGAAGTTGAGAAGCTGTAAACATAAGTGTTTGAGTTTAGAAATAGATAGTAGGGAGGAATAAAAAAGGCTGCTTTTTAGCAGCCTCCTTATGCTATAAATATTTTATTACTGCAATCGGAACATAACGGGCACCGTGTACTTAACACGTACAGCTTTACCGCGTTGCATACCCGGTTTCCATTTCGGCATCGTGCTAATCACACGAATAGCTTCCTTATCCAAATATGGGTCAACACCTCTCAGAACTTTAACATCTACGATACTACCGTCTCTGTTAACAACGAACTGCACAGTCACACGACCCTGAGTTCCATTTTCCTGAGCGATAGTCGGATATTTGATATTCTTGCTCAAATACTGCATCAAACCTGCCATACCACCATTCGGGAATTCCGGCATTTGTTCTACCACCTCAAAAATGGTTTGTTCTTCCGGTTCTTCCTCTTCTACTTGTACTGGAACATACTTGATTTCTACAGCCTGATTAGTTTCTTCAGAGGTAGCAATAGTAGTTTCTTCCACATCAGCATCATCATCTACGATAGTCAGGGTTTCTGCAATCGAAGGAGCTTCAGGAGGGGGAGGAGCCACCTGTTCAGGTTGTTCTGTAATAGGAATAATCTCCTCTTCAAATACAAGGTCGGTAATAGCTTGACTCATATCAATCTTGATATCACGTTTCGTCCACTCAAACGCAATGAACATGAACGCGAGCACAATCACATAACCGACGAGCATCCAAGTTGACTTTTTGTTCTCCAAGTCTGCTTTAGGCGTTTTTTTAATTTCCATAATTTATAATATTATTTTAGTGTTTCTCATTTGGGGCAAATATAGCACTTTTCCCATGATTGTTTGAGTTTAGCTGCTTTTTTTTACACAATAAGAGCCGCATTTTCGTTTTTTTTAATTCTTCAAAAGCATCCTTCGGCTTTTGTGCCACAAATGTAACGAGATATTTTAAAAATACCGTATCTTTGGCAAGAATTTTAGATGAAATATTCAAAAAATCCTTTTAAGAGAGAATGTTTCTATATAATTATGATATAAAATCATTTCATATGAAGAAGATAACAATAGCAATCGACGGTTTTTCCTCTTGTGGAAAAAGTACTATGGCCAAAGACCTCGCCCGTGAAATAGGATACATATATATAGATAGTGGTGCCATGTATCGTGCCGTAACATTATATAGTATAGAAAACGGTATATTCAAAGACGAGCATATCGATACAGATAAATTGAGAAACGAAATCAAAGACATTCATATTTCATTTCAGCTAAATCCAGAGACCGGACGTCCGGACACTTATCTGAACGGAATCAATGCGGAGAACAAAATCCGCACAATGGAAGTATCCTCACGGGTCAGCCCCATTGCCACCCTGGATTTTGTGCGGGAGGCCATGGTAGCCCAACAACAAGCAATGGGTAAAGCCAAAGGAATCGTGATGGACGGACGCGACATTGGTACCACCGTCTTTCCGGATGCCGAACTGAAGATATTCGTAACCGCTTCTCCTGAAATTCGCGCACAACGCCGATATGATGAATTGAAGGCAAAAGGCCAAGAAGCCAGCTTTGATGAGATACTGGAGAATGTGAAGCAACGGGATTATATAGACCAAAACCGGGAAGTAAGCCCGCTTCGTAAAGCTGACGACGCACTATTGCTGGATAACAGCTACATGACAATTTCACAACAAAAAGAGTGGTTATCAGAGCAATTCAATAAAGTATGTAAAGCATAAATATAGAAAAGATATGGCTAAAGTCGAGATTGATGAAGGTTCCGGCTTCTGCTTCGGAGTAGTCACTGCAATCAACAAAGCTGAAGAAGAATTGGCTAAAGGTGGTACATTGTATTGCCTAGGCGATATCGTACACAACAGTCGCGAAGTGGAACGATTGAAAGACATGGGTCCCATCACCATTAACCACGAAGAGTTCAACAACCTGCATAATGCCAAAGTTTTATTGCGAGCACATGGCGAGCCACCCGAAACATACGCCATTGCCCGCCGGAATAACATCGAAATCATCGATGCAACCTGTCCGGTGGTGCTCCGTCTGCAAAAGAAAATCAAACAAGAATATACCCAAGGACGTAATGAGGAGAAACAAATCGTCATTTACGGCAAGAACGGTCATGCGGAAGTGTTGGGTCTGGTAGGACAAACCACCGGAAAAGCGATTGTCATCGAGAAGTTGGAAGAAGTCAAGCTGCTGGATTTCAGTAAAAGTATCCGCCTTTATTCGCAGACCACCAAGTCATTGGATGAGTTTCAGAAAATAGTGGAATACATCAAAGAACATATATCTCCGGAAGTCACTTTTGAATACTATGACACCATTTGCCGGCAAGTAGCCAACCGCATACCAAACATCCGGAAGTTTGCAGCTTCCCATGACCTTATTTTCTTTGTCAGTGGCAAAAAAAGTTCTAATGGAAAGATATTATTCAGCGAATGCAAGAAAATAAATTCTAACTCACATTTGATTGACAGCGCGGCAGAAATTGACAACCAATTACTTATCGGTGCAAGTTCTATCGGCATATGTGGTGCAACATCCACTCCCAAATGGTTAATGGAAGAAATATCCGAAGCCATTAAATCGCGAATTTAAGGACAACTCGTCACACGATTGGAACATCAAATTAACGTAATTTATTAGTCACACCCTCAGCTTTTTGTTATCTTTGCGGCGATTATTAACGCAAAACAAAAAGATTGTTATGGGATCAGTTAAGTGTATCGGTATTTTGACATCGGGCGGTGACGCCCCCGGAATGAACGCGGCTATTCGTGCCGTTACCCGTTCAGCCATTTACAACGGACTTCAGGTAAAGGGTATATATAGAGGTTACAAAGGCTTAGTGACCGGTGAAATCAAAGAATTCAAGAGCCAAAATGTAAGTAACATAATCCAATTGGGCGGTACAATTCTGAAAACAGCACGTTGTAAGGAGTTCACTACTCCCGAAGGACGTCAGATAGCCTACGACAACATGAAGAGAGAAGGCATCGACGCGCTGGTAATCATCGGTGGTGACGGTTCCTTGACTGGTGCACGTATCTTTGCACAAGAGTTCGATGTTCCTTGCATCGGATTACCGGGTACGATTGATAACGACCTTTACGGAACAGACACTACCATCGGTTACGACACCGCTTTAAATACTATTCTGGATGCAGTCGACAAAATCCGCGATACGGCAACCTCCCACGAACGCCTGTTCTTCGTCGAAGTAATGGGACGTGATGCCGGCTTCCTTGCCTTGAACGGTGCTATCGCTTCCGGAGCAGAAGCTGCAATCATTCCGGAATTCAGCATGGAAGTAGACCAATTGGAAGAATTTATCAAGAGCGGTTTCCGTAAATCAAAAAACAGTAGCATCGTCCTCGTTGCCGAGAGTGAACTGACCGGTGGCGCTATGCATTATGCCGAACGTGTAAAGAACGAATATCCTCAATATGACGTGCGCATTACAATCCTCGGACACTTGCAACGTGGCGGTAGTCCTACGGCACACGACCGTATCCTTGCCAGTCGCATGGGTGCAGCCGCGATCGACGCGATTATGGAAGGACAGCGTAACGTCATGATTGGTATAGAGCACGATGAAGTGGTCTATGTTCCATTCACAAAAGCTATCAAGAACGACAAGCCTATCAAGAAAGACTTGGTAAATGTACTGAGAGAGCTTTCTATCTAAATAGAACTTACATATTTCACCACAAATTATGCAGATTTCTTATAAAGTCTACATAGTTTGTGGTGATATTGTGCTTTATCTTACAACCACTTTTCTACAATCTTCTCCGTTTTATCCCACAATTCCTGCATCTGTACATGACGTGTATATTTCGCAGAAAGCGATTTAGACCGGCAACTCACATTCAGTGTTCCCGTACGCTCTCCGGCATCCTCGTCCAGTAACAGATGAATTGCCGTAGCTGCTCCTTGCTTGGGGGTACGAATAAAGGGACGAAAGAGGATATCTGTCAACGGGTCGAACCACATGTGCATCGTGATAATATTGGTCGATACAATGCCCGGGTCTGTCGCATTTACCACAATCCCCTTGTCCCTGACAAGATTGGACAAAGCAATCGTAAACAGCGTCAAAGCCAGTTTTGTATTACTATAAATAGGAATACGCCAGAAACTCCCCTTTTTGCCACGCAGAAAGAAATCCGGAAAATCAAGACGACCGATAGCATAGGTGCAGGATACCATATTAACAATACGACTCCCCTCTCCCATTAGCGGAAGTAGCTTGCGGGTAAGCAAATAAGGGCCTACATAGTTGACGCTGACCGTTCGTTCCAGCCCGTCTTCGGTCATGCAGCGTTCCGTCTCCATTGTTCCGGCATTGTTCATCAGTAGTTCCACCGGTTCGCCACGTCTGAGTACCGTTTCGGCAAAAGCGGCAACAGATGAAAGGGAAGACAAGTCGATGCCCATCACTTCTATGGATGAATTACCGGTTTCACGTATTAACATCTGCCGTACCTTTTCCGCTTTTGGCGGACGATAGCACGCCATGATAATCCGGTATCCGGCCAGCGCTACGGCACGCGTGATTTTCGTACCCATGCCACCGTCGGCACCTGTTATAATGGCGAGTTTACTCTTCTCCCCCTCGAAGACAGGAGTTTCGATATTATTCTTACAAGCTATTGTTTCCATCGGCTGTTTCAATCCTTTCAATCTCCTTCTTCAAGCAAACGGGCAGTCCCTCCTGCAAATGCTGATGGCAAGCCATTTCTATGGAATACATCCTGGCAATACAATAATTGCTATGCTTACAGTTGCAACGAGCATTCTCCTCCTCACGCATACGGTTTACAAAGTCCGGTTCATTGAGCAAAGCACGCGCCATTTGTACGGCTTCAAACCCTTCATCCAGCACTTCATCTATCTTGGCACGCGACACCAGTCCTCCCACATAAATCAACGGCATCTTCAGTTCTGCACGAAACTTCAAAGCATCTTCCAGGAAGTATGCCTCTTTGAAGGGTACACCGGGTATCATCCACTTGCCCACCATACGTACTCCATACTTCAACCACCAACAAGTCATATAGTGCGTCATGCTACGGATAGGCATTTCCCCACGCATCACATACATCGGCGCCTTACTGACGAAGCCGCCACTCAACACCAACCCGTGTGCTCCCGACTGTTCCAGCCGCTTTGCCACCTGCATCGTTTCGTCTATATCCATACCGCCCCGAAATCCGTCGCGCATATTCATCTTCACCAACACTGCATATCACCGCCGGCTGCTTTCATCACCTCCTCCATCACCATATCCATAAAACGCATACGGTTCTCCAAAGAACCTCCGTATTCATCCTCACGATGATTAGTAGAAGGAGACAAGAACTGGCTAATCAGATAACCATGTCCGGCATGCACCTCCACCGAGTCGAAGCCTGCCTCACGAGCCAAACTCACCGAACGCCCGTAGGCACGCGCCATCTCGGGCAGTTCATCAGCACGAAGCCCGCGTACAAACGTAGGAGAATACAGATTGAAACCACCACTGGCACCCACAGGCGTACATCCGCAGATACTCTTATGCGACATATTTCCGCAATGCCCCAACTGAATTCCTGCCGCAGCACCTTCGGCATGTACGGCATCCGTCAGCCGGCGAAGCCCGGGAAGTATCTCAGGGCGCATCCACAATTGGCGGTCAAAAGACAGGCCACTTTGAGTCACGGCAGCATAAGCAACCGTAGTCATACCTACACCACCTGCCGCTACCGAGCGATGATAGTCGAGCAACATGTCCGAAGGTACATTTCCCGGACACATACTCTCGAAAGCAGCCGAACGGATAGTACGGTTACGTAGCGTCAACGGCCCCAAAGTAATGGGAGTGAATAATTTCGATTTCATGTGATGGTTGATGATTTTAGATTTTAGATTTATGATTTATGATTTCAGATTTATCAACGATTAACTTTCAGCTGTTCAATAGACATAAGGTATGATACGCTTGCGTTTTCCCACCGCCTCATTGCCGAATTCTTCCCGATAATGACGATAAATAGCATCGGCGCGCGGCACTAAATTGGCAAATGTCCACCAGACAAATACCCAAGCTGCCGGAGAGGCCGTGAGAACGGCAAATCCGGTCCATTCTATCAGTTCACCGAAATAATTGGCAGACGTCACATAGCGATACAACCCCTTTGTAGGCAGATAGTGTTTCGTATCACCCGGTTGGCGAAGATAGCGGATGACGTGGTCGGAATGCAGATTAATGCCCATGCCCAGAAAGAACAGAATAATGCCTGCCAAAGCATGAGGCTTCAATAAATAGGCCCAGCCCCGACATACAAATCCCCGGGAGCAAAATAAAACAATCCGCCGGCCTGCATCATTCCGTTCAAGACATTGAACACAATGCCCATCAGCATAATGGCAACCGGCATACGACTTTTACCTTTCAGCAGAAAGGGGAAGATGAAGGCACGCTGCAGATAATGTAACTGAAACAACAGAAGGAATAGATAGACCGGTATAGAAAAGCCAACTCCACTCCTCCCCCAAAGCCAGAACATGACAAAGAACACCGGCGCTTCCATCAAAATCCACGCCAGCTTATTGTTGATAGAAACACCCCACGAAGCAGTACGAAACATTCCGTATCCGGCCTTAATAAAATAAAGTGCAATGAAAACCAGAAGTGCTACTACACTCATTGCACCTAAAAATATCTGAAAGGTTTCCTGACTCATATTCTTTCATTTTAGGTGCAGCAAATATAAAGAAAACTTACGAAATAAAAAGCGTTTTATCCCGGCATTTGTTCATCATCCAATCAATATATGCCGGCCTCTGCGGAGAAGATGGTCGGAATTTCCGTCATCAAGCACTCTCCACAACACAGGCAACACATAGGTAGAACAGACTTTACCCTTCCTGTACACTTCCACCACCGGATGATATTCTCCCGGCATCAGGTTAGGCATAGTCATCAGTACCTGAGTATCTGTATGCATATATACGCTTTTGACTCTTATCCGGCTGTTTTTATCATTGGCAGGTGAAAGACTCAAGACTATATTATCCGGCGACGACTGACACAAATTTTCTCCGGTAATCACTACAGGAGCATTCGGGGTAATAGTGCCATCGTGCAACCCGGTCAACGGGTCATAAATATCTTTAATCACAGGAACATTCTCTTTCACAAATACTTCATATTTCTTATCACAATTACCAACCATCATCTTCTAAATTCCCCTATACATTAATCTATAAATAAGTCTCTAAATGAGATGACAAAGTTATATCAGAGTTCATGTATTTCTATGGCTTAAAAAAAAGCATTGTTATTCCTCCTCTTTTCTACCTATGAACATTCCGTACCGCTATCTTTCAATTTCCGACAATATCGTCGTTTGAAACGGATTTGTTACGTTTTACGAAACAAATACATTTCCGGAGTGTTATTATAGATGACATCAACTAACACAAAGGTTATGATAGCAAATGAATTAAATACCGGATTAATTAATGCCGTAAAAGAGAAACTCTCCCCTAAAGATAATTTAGCCAATACTCTTATGGACATTCTCTGCATAGGCAAAGAAGCCATATACCGCCGATTGAGACATGAAGTACCATTCACACTTGCGGAAGCAGCCACCGTTTCGAAGAAACTGGGCGTATCGTTAGATAAAATTATGGGTACAAGCTTTAGCGATAATGCTGTATTCGACGTTAATATACTGGATTACAACAATCCCTTCGATACCTATCGTTCCATTCTGGAAAAAGATGTGAAGATATTCCATGCCATAAAAGAGGACCCTACGTCCGAAATAGGGACTTCCTCCAACATCATCCCCCAAACGCTGTCATTGAAGTACGACAGCCTGTCCAAGTTCCGCCTCTATAAATGGATGTACCAGAATGAAAGTATCAATTGCCAATGCTTCAAAGAGCTTGAAATCCCGTCAAAGCTAGTAAATATGCAAAAAGAATTTGCCAATATGGCATCCCATATCCATTCCACCTATTACATATGGGACAGTATGATTTTTCAGCATTTGATTAACGACGTTCAGTATTTCTGCAACATCCACCTCATATCCGAGGAAGACAGAGGCAGAATTAAAGAAGACTTGCTCTTATTGGTAGACGAGTTGGAAATGATGGCTATCCGGGGTAAATCGGAGACAGGTAAGGATGTGAAAATCTATATATCGAATATGAATTTCGAAGCGACCTATAGCTATCTACAGACAGACTTGCTACAAATCAGCATGATTCGCATATACTCCATCAACTCCATCACCACACAGGATAAAGAGATATTCTCCGGTCTGAAAGAGTGGATCCAGTCATTGAAGAAGTTCTCTACGATGATATCCGAAAGCGGCGAAATGCAACGGATACAATTCTTCAAGCAGCAACGCGAAATAATCGGCCAGTTGTAACCACACATTTCCGATAATCGCAACACCAAGCCTGCTTGTTTCCCTTATCGTCATTCAGACAGGCGTAATAAACATTATTTTCATCATGCACCACCGGCATGGCCTTTCTTTTTTCAAAGAGAAAGGTCATGCTCCCCTATACATGATATAGTTCACTGATATTTCACTACCAACCTCTATATTTGCACGTTCCAGATAATGGTCAATACATACAAACCTGAAAGGAGAAAATAGTGATGAAGAATTATATCGTAGAAGACTTGATTTACAAAATGAAAGAGAGACTTCCCAAAGGGAAAAACCTGGCGAACTGCCTTGCCGAAACCTTGTGTATAGGAAAAGAAGCTGTATATCGCAGACTGCGTGGTGAAGTGGCCTTCACCTTTGATGAAATAGCCGTCATATCTACCAGCCTGGGCATTTCTATCGATCAGGTCATCGGTAACCATTCCTCCAACCGGGTCACCGTTGATTTGAACTTATTGCATTCGCCAGATTTATATGAAAGTTATTATGAAATTATGGAGCACTATCAGCACTTCACCGACTTTGCCAAAGACGACAAGAGTTCTGAAATATACACCGCCACCAACACCATTCCGTTCACCCTTTATTCATCTTATTACTATCTTTCCAAATTCCGTTTGTGTCGGTGGATGTATCAGAACGGGAAGATAAAAACCCCGTACTCCCTGGCCGACATGCAAATTCCGAAAAAGATTATCGATGCACACAAGAAGCTGAGCGACAATATAAGAAGGAGCAGAAAAGCATACTTCATATGGGACACGGGAATTTTTCACTCCTTCGTAAAAGAGATAAAGTACTTTGCAGAGTTAGGATTGGTATCCGCACACGATGTCACTGCTCTGAAAGAGGAGTTGCAAAGGCTGCTCGTCGAACTCGAACACCTGTCTATCGAAGGCAAATTCAACGAAGACAACGAGCTATACATCTACCTCTCGAATATCAACTTCGAGGCCACCTATAGTTTCATCAGCAAGAAAGACCTGCAAATCAGTCTCATCAGAGTGTTCTCCATCAACTCTATGGACTCGCAAAGCCCCGACATCTGCCAGATGCAAAAGAACTGGATACAGTCTTTGAGAAGACACTCCACCCTGATTACAGGTAGCGGAGAAGCCCAGCGCATCATCTACTTCGGGCAACAAAAGCAGATAATCGAAACACTATAAAGCAGAGGGGGAATTGCCGTCACGGCAACCTCCCCCTCTATAACAAAACAAACAAACAAACAATTAATCGGAATTACATTCCTCCTTCCGACTGAACATACCATGTCCAGCCATTGATTTCAATCTGTATCGTATTCCAGGAACCTGAGAAGAAGAAAACGATTTTATACTCGCTCTCCCTATCAAGGTATTCCTGCGGCTCCAAGTTGTGCCCCACTATACCGGTCATTTCCAGATAGTCAATCAGATTAATATTGAATACCTTCTTCCCGGTGGCCTTCTCGGTCACCACAAAACGGGTCTGCCTGTCGGCCATCAGCCGCATGGTGTTCAGTTCCACTGCCGCAGCCGAGTTTCATTGTTCCATGTAGTAGGGATGAAAGCTCAGGACATCGTCGTCCAGCAACGAGTTGTCGTGCCCCAGATAGCCGTTCGACTCGATTATCTCGTAATCGTAATCGTGCACGTTTATGCCCCAATCGGCATCGCCGGCATAACCCTGAAAGACAAACCGCAGTTTATTGGTATCCTTTATCAGATTGATAGTTTCCGTCTGGTTGACGTCTCCCGTGAAATCCACTGTATTGATTTCGCCATACCAGAGGGGTTCCAGCTCATGCTCGATGACGAGAGTTTTCTCACGTTTCAACAGCAAGCGCAGGTCGGTAATGGTGGAAACACCCGGCTCCAACGGGGTAATATCGTAGGAACCGTGCGCTCCCGCCCATGCCATAAGCTGGTATTCGCCGATGGGAAGTTCCACCGACATCAAGTAGTTTCCGGTAGTCAGCACATTGCCTTCTTCCGATTGCCGAAACAAGAACCGCCCTTCTTTGTCGAATACATACAGCTCCACCTTGTCTACCTGAGTATGGAATGCATCGGTAAAAAGCATATTATAGCCATACTTGAAGCGGACAAGCAGGCGGCACTCCGGCAGTTCCTCATTGAAACTATCGCAAGAGGATAGTATCAATGTACCTGTCACGAGGACACCCAGGAGCATGGTATGTATCAGATGCTTTATCTTCATTCTTCTATTTTTCTGGTTTATGAGTATTCTTTTTGTTGAAATTTATCAGCACGCAGAGGCGATTTTGCAACTACTTGACTATCAGCAGTGTTAGAGGCATCATAAATGAGGTTACGACTGAATAGGGTTCAGTATACGACTGATTGCATTTCAGTATACGGCTGAATAGGGTTCAGGATACGACTCATCTCTGATGCTTCTTTCATTGTAAACAATTTATCCTGCATTATTCATCGTAGGAGTTAAAGGAGTTATCACTTCGTTAGGAGTTAAGGAGTTAGAGCCAATACTACCGCATTCTCAGAACAAAACTATCAGCTTTAACTCCTAAGCCAACTTGTTGGCTGATAACTCCTTTAACTCCTATAACTCCTGAGTATGAATTATTCAGGTTATATTATATAAAGTCAATTCATTAATCTGGTTTTATAGTTCTACGGTCTGCTTGTACCAAGTCCACGGATTAACCTCGATTTTGATAGACAGATGTCTTTCCAGGTCTTCATCCGGCGCATTGGGGTCGGGGTCGGGTATGGACGGATAGCCGGGGGTTGTTGATGCCGGAGACATGAATATCGTAAACAGAGTTGCGCACCACGCCAAACTCACCCAACTCGTTCATGAAGTCATCCGCATCTTTATTATCATGCTTAACCATGATTTTGTAGTAGCAGATGCCCTCGGCGTAATAGCTCACCTCTCCCAGACTCTTTCCACCGGCACTGGCGGCAGAAATCTGATCGGCCAGAAGTTCGAACTCGTGCGCTACGGTACTCGCCTTTGCCTCTGCATCAGTCTGGTTCATCTGTACAGACTGTGAAATATCGATTTTGTTAATCCCCAGTTTCGCTATATAGTCATTATATCCGTCTGTAATAGGCGTTTCATAGCCTGCAGGGTCGTTGTGCATATACTTATTTTTCAGTTCTTCCTCGATATACATCAGGATAGTGGCATTGGTATAAAAGCCATTGTTCATGATAAACCAATCCTCTCCATCCTGAAGCGCTACGGGAACACTGGAACCGAAGACTTTCAGGTTCTTGGGTGCATATCTCACTTTCAGCAGCGCTTGGGTGGTATAGGCGTGTACATTGTAGGCAGCCGTTTGCGTATTTTCCAGGCAATAGATGGGATTGGTTGTTCCCAAATCTTTCCAGCCAATCGTGCCGAGGTCGGAAGAAGAAGATACGTAATTATAATTGGCATCGTAAGTGCCGTTGCAGACGCGTCTCATGCACCGATAGGGTTCAGGCCGTCGCCATAATTGGGGTCTATCCTATAAGAGCCCAAGCCGTACTGGTCGAAAGGAGTCAGCGTATTCAGCGCGGTTTCGGTGCGCACGGATACAGGGAAATACTTCTTATTAGTGACGTTCAGATACCAGGCTGCATCCGAGATGGTTGCCGAGGTACTAAGAGCATCACCGGTGTTATCCAGCATTACGCGCACCTTAGCCACCACACGGTCGAGCCTGATGGTCAACGGCGAACTTTCGGCCTGGGCAGCGGTGCTGTAAAGCGACAGTCTCTCGGCCGAGCCGTCGGCCTTCGAAGGTTCAAGTCCTCCTTTGGCATTGGTCATCAGGAAGCTTTCCGACTTGGCAACACCTGCCGTAACGTCCGTTATGTCAGCAACGGCAGCATTTACTGTGGCGTAAGTAGTACCCGGGGTCGAAGGCGTTTTTTCAGTAATCGCCGGCAAGTTTACCGGATTGGCAACTATCAGTACGGCTTCCGAGGAAGCAGGCACCTTGAAAGCATTGCTACGGTTGGACTGATTGTTTATGAAGTCATCCCCTGCCGGAAAGTCCACTACCCTCGTCACCTCACTGGTAGTAGCGTGCCCGTCGAAGAAGATGGCTTTCACACTTGTAATCTTACTTTCATTGGCCGTACCCGTATCTTGGTTAGGAGCATTCAGCCCGCGAGTTTTAGAAGTAGTCTGGACGTTCAAAGCCACCCATGCCTCCCCTTTTGGGTCAATCACACCGCCACTTCCCGTATCATCGGGAATGACGTTTTCACTACATGCAGCAAATGCCATAGCAGCAAGTGCCAACATCAAATAATTCCTCTTTTTCATTGTTCAACAAGTTTTTATTTATTATTCTATAACTGGTTTTATCTCTCTCTTATTATTTTCTATTTCAGCCATGTTGGCTTTCTTCCGGGCAAGCTCCTCCAGATTATCCTTCGCAGCTTCCAATCCTGCCCCGGCGGCAGCTTTCAGGTGCTCTTCCGCAGCAGTGTATTCGCCTTTCAGCAACAGGAGCAATTCCTGCGCGTTTTCGTATTCGGGCAAATGCTTGTCCGCGATGGTTTTATTCAAATAGCGTTCGGCAGAAGTCAAATCATGGCGCGAAAGGGCGGCCGTAGCAGCATTTATCGTTGCAATTCCACTCTCCGGATACATGCGGGCGGCCGTCTCGAACACATCCATAAATTCTTGCGAGCCTGTCGGATAGCTATTCGCCACCAGGAACATTTCATTCAGGCTGAGGTTTTGGGGACGTGTCTTTATCACCTCCCTAGCCTCGTCCACACTGAAGTTCTTGATATAATAGTTCACCTTGCAGATGGCGACACGCAAACCGGGGAACATGTTTTTTCAGCAGATAACGATAGGGAACACCTCCGCGAAGTTGCATCAGCTTCGTTTCCCTTCCCCGCTCTATCGGAGTGTGCTCTATAATCGCCAGCACTTCCGCCTTGGCATTCATATCTATCGTGTCGAGCGCCTGCACAAACCCTTCCCAGTTTTCGCCACCAAACAGAATGTGGTATTGGTTTCTCGGGAAGTCGTAGCATGCCGCCAGGTAATCGCGCAAGGCCATCGCACGCCCCTCAGACAGCCGTTTGTTGCTCTCCAACGTCCCTTCGGGCGAAGCATAGCCGATAATATTCAGGCGGTTTATCCGTATGCCGTCATCGGATTTCAGCTCGTCAATCATAGCACGGATTTTTGCCAACTCCCGCGGATTGTTCATATATTCTGGGCGGATATTGGTCTTGTTCACCTCAAAATCAAGGAAAGCCTCCGTTTGTATCTCGCGGTTCTTGACTGACTCAACCTTCGGCTCCACATAAGCCATGTGGGGTGTCATCACATAGGGTACCGGAATATATTCCAGCGTCACCTTATCCACTACCTGTTCCACAGCCATCAAAGCCGTTTCTCCACATCCGCACTCATCCCGTTGCACATCTAGCCGCGCCTCTTTCATCCACGGTTCATAGGGCAAGGCATAGCGATACCTGATAGCACCCTCCATACGCCTGCCGCCTTTCTTCAGCAAATAAGGCTTTTCATAATGCTGCAACTCCTTCTTGCTCATCAATGCAAGCTTGCGTTCGTGGGCCAGATACTCGTTCGGCCCCTTTATCGACACCCGGGGAAGATTGTAGGTAGCAGAGGGAGACGTCAGTTGCGGAATAAAGTCAAATCCGCGTGCCGACTTCACCTTCACATCATCCAATACGAAGTCCATCTCTATATAAAGAGAATCGCCCGCTTGCTCCAACCGCACCGGCACAATGGTAACCATCCCGTCGTAGGAGCATTCCTGAGCTACAGCCGAACTTACTAATCCGGCCGCCATACCTATCATGAACAGTATATTCTTTTTCATTCTCATTCTTCTATTTAATTACGTAAATAAGTGATACACTCGCCTTGGTAGGCCCCAGGTAGTTCTTGCTACTGTCTTTCAGCTTAGTGCCGCACTTCGTACAAGGATATTTCTCGTAGACGATGTGTGCATACCCCAATCCGAGGGATGCCTCCAGGCTTCAGCGTTTCCCCAGTATCCACGAATAGCCCACGGAGACACCACCCCCGTACAGATGCCCCTGATAGCGGTTATTCTGCATATTCTCACTGATAAACGGCCAGTCGGGCCAACCGCCTACATTGAAATCGGCATAATGGGCATGCACTCCTATAAACGTGCGCCTGAAGGGTTCGCAAAACCAATAACGAGCTTCCGGTTGTATGCCCCAATGACGCAACCGCTTGCCATCGGCAGGTTTCCACGGATTATAGTTCACCGGAATGTCCAGCGTCTACTTGCGCGACAGTCCGAACTCTAAACCGAGGTTCATCGTTGCAGTGGCATCATACAGCAGGTTGCTCTTCAATACAACTGTCTGTGCCTTACTTCCGGAGACTGCTCCGACCACTAAGCATATAAATATGAGTATCCTCTTCACCTTCATACAATTTACGTATTTATAATTCTGCCCAATTGGGTTATACTTATTTTCACCCGTTGCACATTGCTTGCGCTGATGGCAACAGTGGGGTCTTTTATCGTTGTCATATATATCGTGCCGCTTCTGGGCCAGGCACCATTCGGAAATATCTCGATATATATCTTCCCGTCGTCCACCGTGATACGATCCGTATCCTCCCGCTCCGCTCCCGTAGAAGGGCGCAGTTTTATCCAGTCTTTAGGAGGAGTCTTGCGCCCGGGTCATCTTCCACATAGGCCGAAAGGCAGTAGAAATTCACTTCCGGTTCGTCCGGATTGTCATTATTGCCCGGTACGTATCGGAGCATTGCTCCCCCCCTGCTATCGCATCCCGCTGTCTGATTTGAACCAGCTTTTCCAGGTTACCGAGTTTCAGCGTCACGTAGGCATTGCTTTTCTTCACTCCTCCGGAAGGTTGATTGTCCTCTTCCCATTTCAACCACGTATTCACATTCACCCCAACCGGAGTTATGCGTGGTGAAGCACCTCCTCCTTCCACAATCGGAATAAGTTTGTCTGCCGGATAAGAGACATCAAACATATTGTTCATTTCTCCCCCGTTATCGGTAATCGTCCTTGAATGAGGAAAATCAATCGTACAGTCGGTCACTATCCGGAAAGCCTCATATTCCTTTCTCTCATTTGTATAGGCCATGAATACCGAATTGCTCACTCCCAGGAAATAATCATTATTCGCTATTATCTCATACGAATTGCTGTCGTCCACCAATATGCTGGCGCCCAGGTCTATATTGGATGCTTTACCCGCCTTGGCATCTTCCACCGTATCGTAACCCCGTCCTTTCACTCTGTTTATGGTGAACGCATAGGAACGGTTCCTCCATAGTTCCATCGGTTGCAGTCCGTCATCCACAAGCACCATCTTATAATAGTAATCCCGGCCTTCGTAGGCGCCCTGAATAATTAGGTACGTATTATTCTGCATCCCCGACTCGTACATATATACCGGAGCTTCGGTGATTTGTCCGTCACTGGTCGGTTCCGTTGTCACTATAGGCATCAAGTATGTGGCATCGTGCCGATATTCGGTCAGGTTGGAAGTGTTGTCCATTATCGACAAACCGAGCTTATGCAGGCGTCCTTGCCGCGGAGCGTTCACTACCGCAGTAATCCCCTTCAACTCAAAATCAGCCGACTTATTAGCAAGGGTCATCTTGGCTACCACCCGTGCAAGCAGCAGCGGACCTCCCCCGTTGCCTTCTATTTTCGTTGTACTATCTATCTGTGACACCTCTATCAGGCTGCTCATCGGTATCATTTCGCCATCACCGCCATACGGAATTGTAGTAAGTTGAGGGGTCGGCAAAGGCTCTGTAAGCAAGTCATTGCAAACTTCGTTCAGGGTCGTTGTCGGCTCCAACTTACTCAATAGACTGGTTAGGTCAAAATTATAGGATGTAACGGCATCACCGTAATAGAAATGTTCCGGCGGATTGGCCACTATCAACAACTGATATTTGCTCCCGGCAGGTTGCTTGGTCAGTGTCACATAGCGCTTTCCCAAAAGCTCGAAAGCCTGCACCGCCTCTACAAAAACGGCACTACCGCCGTCTCCCTTGAACACCAGTATCCACGGCGTCCAGCCAACCTTGTCCTCGTCCGCTATTCCTCTCACGGCAGGAAGATGATAAGAATCAGCCCGGGTGAATATCTCAATCCGTACCTTTTCTTCAGACGTTTCCTCCTCTTCACCGGCTGTATCCAAGTCGTAGAACTCCTTGACACAGCCCGACATGAGTAGCAGAAGTGCCACACAGAAGAAACGGCTTATATATATCATTAATTCTTTCATCTTTTCACATTAAGGAATACTTTCACTATTCGTATCTTATTTCATCCTTCACACAGCGAATAGACTGGGCAAAGGTGGGCAACTGACGCAAAGCTGAATGGGGCGGCCATTTGCCAAGTGTAAAGCTCCACACTGAATGGGGTGTTTCATAAGAGCTCGCTCCCGTAGAAGCCGAGTGGTAATAGCCTGCTGTTCCGCTAAACTCTATATTACCATCCTGGTTATGGCATCTTCCTGCCAATGGAAAGAAAACAGAAGCATTATTATTCTCATTATAAATCACAATACCACGATAGGCCGCATCTGCATTTTCCGTAGACACTCCGTATGCATAAGGAGCGCCATCGTTTTCATCATACTTAATCGGGCGACAGTCAAAGAAGCCGTCGGCATAGAAGCCGATAAGAAGCGATATATATTTCCCTACCTCTTCATTACTGCTCGTATTCACCCCTTCCCAGAAATTGGGCACCCGGTCTACATTCAGTCCTTCTTTCCTTAACTCCTGTGTGGCGGCATCTCCTCCACGAGGATTCTTAAACAGAGATAACCTCCATTCCGATGAAAGAATATCATCGGTATGGTCGACAGGGTCTGCCGGTTGTATGTCCGGCGGATTGGTGGGCAACACCACGACTGGTCTGTCATTATCATTCCTATCGAAATAATTAGGATACATGCCATTATAAGCAATCCGGTCGATAGGCCCGTCCGACGGACGGTGATAACCTTTGGGACAAACCTCGAATAGTTCTTTATATCCATAATCATATTGGCTTTCCGGTGTTCCGACAGCTTCTCCCCATATGGGAAAGAAGGGTTTATAGGAGTCATTCGTAAACGTAATACTCCGGCTCCAGTAGTCCATACCGCCCGGTGACTGCGTGGGGTGATAGGCCAGGCGGAAATAACCGGTATCTTCCTTCGGGGCAATCCCCATTGGAAGAAAGCTCCGGCCTGACTGGGATACTCCACAAAAGCTCCTTTCTCCACCTCTACCTGATAATACTTGTTATTTCCGCTACTCAGGAAAGCGGGGGCAGTCAGGTTGTACATCGAAAACCGCCGGGCATAGTTGCGCCCTTTGCCTTTCAATGCTCCTTCTTCTATGGCATCACCCGGTCGCAGGATATAATCATCGTCTTCTCCCTGTCTCACATACATATACTCAGTCGTATAGTAAATCTGATTATCCCCCCGGTCCCCAGTTACCAGCGTAGTGCCTCACCTGTATCTTCCCATAGCGGGGGGGCACCGGTCTTATTTTCTTCCTTCATGCCGATACGGAAATAGATACGTCCATTTCCCTCTACACGGCTTCCGGTTTCTCCCTTGTATTCATTGGGACGGACTGCGTAATGCTCCGCCTTTCCCGGGTTGTCCGTGCCGACGGACGGGTCGAAACTCGGTGTAGTGCTCAGTACGATAAAGTCTTCTCCTTCCAGCACACTGGCATTCCACTCTTTAATTTGCCCTATCTCTTCCGGGGATACATACCCATTAGTATCGGCAACCTTCCGGGTCTGCTGCCCCGTAACAATCCGTTCTCCCATTTCTTTATTCCGAAAGAAAGCACCTATATATCCAGTGCCATAGGCATTGAAGCTAAACCGCTTGTCATACTGGCTGGTATGCACTTTAATCTCCCTCTGCAACTTACCACCGCCATCATTATCTTCAGCGGAAAGAATAAGGCGGAAAGTTTTCTGACTGCCTTTCTCATTCAGGTCGTCCAGTAACACATCCATGTATCCCGTTCCGGCCTTCTCCGACTTATTATAGGTATAAGAAAAACGGGAGGTAGTATAAGTCACCGTATTTCCATCATCTTTCACATCTTTAGTGCGCCATATCAAATCGTTGAAAATCTTATCCGTATCCGCTTCTTCGCTTCCGGTGCCGACATACGCTTTCGGCAATACCTTCACTTCCGGCATATTAGACCAGAAGGATATACGCGCCACGTTAAAGTCGGTTATGCTCACTTCGACAGCCGAAACATTTAATTGCTTGTTACCCGATATATCCCACCCATTGGCGGTCTCATCCCACGGCGAAGCCTGAATGCTAACGTGCAACAGTCCCTTGATAATTCCAAGCACATCGAGCTTGGTATTGATTGGAAGGCTATAATTCACCGGATCCGGATTTATCTCCAGTTCACGGGAGGGGTGGTAATTATCTCCCATATCCACGGTGAAGACCACTGCTTTTGCCTTATCACCCGGAGTTGCCAGTTCATTGGAGGGCAGAATAATGCGGTTTATCCCTTTTGCCCAGTTCGCACCGGAGGTAGTGGATATCTCGTCCGAAAAGTAATTTCCGTTCTCAGTTCTGGTGAATGTACGCGTCCCGTCACGCTCTATGGGAGTGCCGGTATATTCGGCAGCTATAAGAGGAACAAGATTGGGAAGTTTGCTAAATATAATCCCCTTAAAGTCATTCTCAAAGTTCTCTTCCGCCTCCAGCACGACGTCCACTCTTACTCCTAGCCTGTCGAGGCCGAGTTCCAGCAAGGAGACTTCCGTTCCATTGCCCAGTATCGCTCCTGCTCCATTAGACAGAACAGTGACATTCTTAATTACCTGAATCATGGGGATAACCTGTTCCGAAGTAAAACAGTCGGCAGGGTAAGCAATCTTCTTCAAATCATTATATTCGGAGACGCCTTCCAGTGCAGTCACTACATCCTGAAGCAACGGTTCGTTGGCTAAAAATACAAGATCGTATGTTCCCAGAAGAATAGTATGACGCACTACGTCTCCCAACCATGCATTATAGCGCACGTTGGTAGTACGGTTGCCTGTTGCATGGTCGAACGACAGGACACGCAGGGAACGAATGGTTCTATCGTCCGGATCTCCCGGATGGGTAGTATCCTGGAGTCCCAGACCTCTCACCGTTATAAAAGAGTCTCCCACTGCCTGTTCATAGGTTTCATCTATGCAGGAAACAAAAAACAGTAAACATGAAATATATATTAAAATTTTGCTTGTATATCTTTTCACTATCATCAAATTTTTTCACCTGTTTGGACGTAAGATTTACCAAAACCTCACATTGCAAATATCGAAGTATTATAGGAGATAGTGAATTACATTCATTTCTGATATAGAAAATGGAAGTACTGAAAATATAACTATTAATGAAGTCATCCGAACTAATTATTGCTGAATGCAAAAATAAGATGGAGAGAAAGGAGTTTGTTGCGCAATCTGTAGAAGAACAGAGAAAATGTTTCGCATACCGAAACTGTCTATTAAAAGAGTCGTGAAATGTAAATAGTCTTTATACAAAGGTATCACCACTTGGTTTATTAACTTTCATGACGATACCTTAACAATATCCGATGGCAATATGTTTACCTACAACATCCTGCTTCTACCGTTTTTTGATAGGAACATAAGTTGTGTCTCCCAGCACGTTCTTGTATGCCGGACGAATGATACGCTTGCCTTCGAAGTTCAGTTCTTCATTGCGATGGGCGCACCAACCCACAATACGCGCCATGGCAAAGAGCGGAGTGAAGATTTCCTGCGGCAGTCCAATCATCTCGTACACAAAGCCTGAATAGAAGTCAATGTTACTCGATACGGTCTTGCCGTTGTTCTTCACACGACCGAAGGTGGCGATGGCACGTTCTTCCAGCAGTTCCAAGAAGGTGAACTCGCGTTCTTTTCCCTTCTCGCGGGCAAGGTCGCGGGCTAGTTCTTTCAGCAGAACGGCACGCGGATCGGAAATCGTATAGACGGCATGGCCGATGCCGTAAATCAGCCCGGTCTTGTTATAGGCTTCCTTATTCAGCATACGCGTGAAGTAAGTATCTATTTCGTCCACATTCGTCCAGTCCTGAATATTCTCCTGCAAGTGGCGATACATGTCGACCACCTGAATATTGGCGCCACCGTGAAGCGGGCCTTTCAGCAAACCGATACCAGCGGCAATGGAAGAATAGGTGTCCGTCCCGGTAGAAGAAGTGACACGCACGGTGAAGGTGGAGTTATTACCACCGCCGTGTTCCGCCTGCAACACCAGCAGCAAGTCGAGGGTACTGGCTTCCAGTTCGGTATAATCCCGTTTCAGCATATAGAGGAAGTTCTCGGCAATGGAGAGGTTTTCCTGCGGATGGCGGATGTGCAGCGAACGTCCATGAGTGGCATGGCGAAGCATATTAAAGGCATAAGCGATGATGGTGGGGAACCGTGAAATCAGTTCGACGCTCTGGCGCATCAGGTTATCGCGGGAAGTATCATCGGCCTTGTGGTCGAAGCGGTACATTTCGAGCACGCTGCGCGCCAGGATGTTCATGATATTGTTTCCTTCGAGCTCGATGATATTCATCTTTGTCTTCTGTTCCAACGCCATGTTGTCGTTTACCAGTTCGCTGAAAGAAGCCAGTTCTTCCTTATCGGGCAGGCGACCGGAAAGCAGCAGATAGGCTACTTCTTCAAATCCGAAACGTTTCTCCTTGATGATGGCATGGGCGAGGTCGTCCAGGTCATATCCGCGATAGAACAGCTTGCCGGGGATGGGCTTCAAGCCACCGCCGGGGATGCGTTCGTAACCTACTACATTGCCAACCTTGGTCAGTCCTACCAGGACACCGGTTCCGTCTTCGTTGCGCAAGCCGCGCTTCACGTCAAACTTCTTGAACAGTTCATTCTCAATCCGGGTGGCTTCCTTCAAATCTTCGGAAAGCTTGTAAATCAAACACTCTTTCTTCATAATATGTTAGTTTTTAATAGTTTCAATTCTTCCTACAATCTCCCTTGTAAACGCCGAAGTACTCAGCGAGATGCCACCTGGCATAAACCGCGCCAAGTCGGCAGTGGCACGTCCTTCCGTGAAGCTCTGCTCCAAAGCCTTCTCTATCAGGGAAGCCGCTTCCTTCCAGCCCAGATATTCCAGCATCATCACGGCGGAAAGGATGATGGAGCAAGGATTTACTACATCCTTGCCCGTGATGTTGGGCGCTGTTCCGTGGGTGGCTTCAAAGATGGCATGTCCCGTCTTGTAGTTGATATTGGCTCCGGGAGCGATGCCGATGCCGCCCACCATGGCCGCCAACTGGTCGGATACGTAATCACCGTTCAGGTTCAGCGTGGCAATGACGGAATACTCTTCGGGAATGAGCAACGTGTTTTGCAAGAAAGCATCGGCAATGCAATCCTTCATCGTCAGGCGTCCTTCGGCTATCTCCTTGCCAAACTCGCGCTCGGCAAGTTCATAGCCCCATTTCTTGAAGCCGCCTTCGGTGAACTTCATGATATTCCCTTTGTGCACCAGCGTCACGGAGGGCAGATTGTGTTCGAGGGCGTACAGACAAGCCGCACGCACCAGACGCTCCGTTCCCTCCCTGGAGACGGGCTTCACGCCGAACGAGGAGGTTTCGGGGAAGCGTACCTTCGTCACTCCCATCTCATCGTGCAGGAAGCGGTAGAACTTCTCTGCTTCCGGCGTTCCGGCCTCCCACTCGATGCCGGCATAGATATCTTCCGTATTCTCGCGGAACACGCACATATTCACCTTCTGCGGTTCCTTCACCGGAGAAACCACGCCCTTATACCAACGCACGGGGCGCAGGCAGACGTACAAATCGAGTGTCTGGCGCAATGCCACGTTCAGCGAGCGAATGCCGCCGCCGATAGGGGTGGTCAGCGGACCCTTGATACCTATCTTATAGGTGCGAAAGACCTCCATTGTTTCGTCCGGCAACCAGGAACCCGTTTCGTTGAAAGCGCGTTCTCCTGCCAGCACTTCTTTCCATTCGATGCTACGGCTGTCGCCATAGGCTTTGCGGAGGGCGGCATTCACCACGGCTTGCATGGAGGGAGTGACCTCTGCTCCTACTCCGTCACCGGTAATAAAAGGTACAGTAATTCTTTCCATATTTCTATCGTGCATTTAGTGCAGAACCGGCACGGAACCAGACAATCTGCTGTTCGTTATACGTATGTTGTACCGGGAAGCTCTCTTGGCTGCCGTCTTCATGATGAAGAACTACCGTCAGGTTGCGTCCCGGAGCAAAGTCTTTCAGCCCTATGACAGAGAGCAAATCGTGCTCCTGAATTTTGTCGTAATCGGCCTTGTCGATGAAGGTCAATGCCAGCATACCCTGCTTCTTGAGGTTGGTTTCGTGGATGCGGGCGAAGCTCTTTGCCAGGATGACACGCACATTCAGGAAGCGGGGTTCCATGGCGGCATGTTCGCGGCTGGAGCCTTCGCCATAGTTCTCCTCGGCCACTACGATGGAGGGGAGGCCTTCCGACTTATAGAGTTTTGCCGTACCGGATACGGTGCCGTAGGTATTTGTCAAGCGGTTCCACACATTATTTGTCTCTCCGTTGAAAGCATTAACAGCTCCCATCAGCATGTTGTCGGAAATGTTTTCCAGATGTCCGCGGAAGCGTAGCCACGGCCCGGCCATCGAGATGTGGTCGGTGGTGCACTTTCCTTGCGTCTTTATCAGCAGAGGCATATTCAGCATGTCCATGCCGTCCCAGGCCGGGAAGGGTGTCAGCAGTTGCAAGCGTTCCGAATGGGGATTTACAGTAATATCCTTCTTCACATCGGATGGAGCGATATAGCCTTCGCTACCTGCCACAAACCCTTGCGGCGGCAGTTCCACCCCTACCGGCTCGGCCAGTTTCACCTTCTCTCCGTCGGCATTTACCAACGTATCTTTCAGGGGATTGAAGCACAAGTCACCAGCAATGGTCAGCGCCATGGTCAGCTCCGGAGAAGCGACGAAGGCATAGGTATTGGGATTGCCGTCCGCACGCTTGGCGAAGTTACGGTTGAAGGAGGTTACGATGGAGTTCCTGCGGGTGGGGTCGTCCGTCTCGCGCTTCCACTGCCCGATGCAAGGGCCGCAGGCGTTTGCCATGATGGTGCCGCCCACTTCTTCAAAAGCGTCAATCATGCAGTCGCGCTCTGCCGTAGCCCGTATCCGTTCGCTGCCGGGGTTCACAATCAGAGGGGCGGCCACATGCAAGTGCTTCTCCGTGACCTGGCGCGCCAATGAAGCGGCACGGCTCAGGTCTTGATAGGATGAATTGGTGCACGAACCGATAAGGCCGACTTCCATCTTGCGGGGATAGCCGTTCTTCAACACTTTCTCTGCGAACTCGGATATGGGCGTGGCAGCATCGGGCGTAAACGGGCCGTTGATATAAGGTTCCAGCGTGGCGAGGTCTATCTCGATGATGCGGTCGTAATACTTCTCGGGATGGACTAGCACCTCTTCGTCGGCACAGAGTTCGGAGACCACGGAGGTAGCCATCTTTGCCACTTCTTCGCGTCCGGTGGCTTCCAGATAGGTGGCCATGCGCTCGTCGTAGGGGAACAGGGAGGTAGTGGCACCCACTTCCGCACCCATATTGCAAATCGTCGCTTTGCCGGTGGCGGAAAGCGAAGCAGTGCCCGGGCCGAAGTATTCGATAATAGCATTCGTACCGCCTTTCACGGTGAGGATGCCCGCCAACTTCAATATCACGTCTTTGGGAGCTGCCCAGCCACTCAACTTACCGGTCAGGCGCACTCCTATCAGGCGGGGCATCTTCAACTCCCATTCCATACCGGTCATCACGTCCACAGCATCGGCGCCACCCACTCCGATGGCTACCATCCCCAGACCGCCGGCATTGTGGGTATGCGAGTCGGTGCCTATCATCATTCCGCCCGGAAAAGCATAGTTCTCCAGAACGACCTGATGGATGATGCCCGCACCGGGTTGCCAGAAGCCGATGCCATAGCGGGAGGAGACATCGCGGAGGAAATTGTAGACTTCTTCATTCGTTTTCGTTGCGGTGGCAATGTCGCTTTTGGCTCCTTTGTAAGCCTGAATTAAATGGTTGCAATGTACGGTGGAGGGCACGGCAACCTGCTCGCGGCCTGCGTTCATAAATTGCAGCAGGGCCATTGGGCCGTAGCGTCCCGCATGGCCACGCGGTCGGGGCGGAAGTTTACGTAGTCCTCTCCGCGCTTGTAGCTCTTTACTCCTGCCTCATCATATAGATGGGCATACAATATTTTCTCAGCCAACGTCAGCGGGCGTTGTAATACATTTCTTACGCGCTCTATCTTGCCTGCATAAGCGGCATAAAACGCTTTAAGCATTAGTAAATCATAAACCATAACCAGTATCCGTTTTGTTTTTCAATATTGTAAAGATTACAAATTAATATTATAAACAAACCAAAGAGGGGAAAAGTTTAACAAAATAAAGCATTTTTGCTACTGGATACGATGATTTATTACTTTTATCGGGAGAATGCAATGCTAAATTAGCATCCGGTGGAGTAGTCGGATAAGAATATCGTTTTCCATGCCTGATTGCATTTGCATTTGTGAGAGAATAACGCTTTGCTATAGAGAGTGACGTTCGGCTCAGGAGTGAATTTATCTCTTGCAGGGAGTGAGTACATCTCTTGCTAGGAGTGAGCATATCTCTCCTTAGGACTGAGTATATCTCTTCCTAGGACTGAGCCCCTAAAACACCCCTATGTTTTACACCAAAACATCCGGGTGTTTTCATACTTCAGTATACGGGTGAGATGGGCTAAGTCTCTGGCCTAACCTGGCTAAGTATACGAAAGCATTCGCTACTTATTCCAATGTATGGAAAATAAGCTTAACAAGACAAGGCATTTCCACCATCGAAGGCGAAGATTTATTACCTTTGCAAGAACAAACGGGAATTTAGCGAAGCGAAGCTTCGCTAAGTGATTAGCGATTAGTGATTTGTGATTTGTGATTTGTGATTTGTGATTAGTTTGTGACAACGCTGCTCTATCTACCAAGTAGGAGTAACTTAATTCCCCTCCTCCTGGGAGGAGGTGTGCCCAAAGGGCGGGGTGGTAGAGGGCACAAAGCAGAGAAATCATTCTCTCAGAGGAAATTATTATTCCTACCACCTCCCCCCCGTTGGGGTACTCCTCCTCCCAGGAGGAGGAGAATTGAGATAGTCTTATTATCATACCGAAAGGGAATGCATCAACAAATAACTTATAACTCATAACTCATAACTTTTAGCGGCTTCGCCGCTAAATTATCATTTATAAAAACTACAATATGGAAGAGTCAAACAGCCCGATTATACACCTGCAAAAGCATCAGCTCCTGCTGCGCATGGAATACGAATACGAGAAGGAGGAATTCAAGCGGCAAACGGAGAACATGGGCGTTGCCCGGAAAGTGAAACGCGGAGTCTGCTGGTATCCCGCCACTCCGGGACGAAGCTACTACAATTCGCTCAATCAACTGGTAATAGAAGTTACGCGCAGCGAAAACACCGATATAGAGCA
Organism: Bacteroides sp.; assembly: GCA_021203515.1. Classification (GTDB taxonomy): domain Bacteria; phylum Bacteroidota; class Bacteroidia; order Bacteroidales; family Bacteroidaceae; genus Bacteroides. The sequence goes on from JAJQAY010000140.1 coordinate 49,745, forward strand.
CAACTTCGAGTTCGGCCGCCCCGTCTGTTTCTTCCGGCAGTCTGCCGACGGAAAAATTAGCTATTTCAACTTCATTGCCACCGTCAGCTATGCCGATGAGGCACGGATGGTAGTCGTCATGCCCGGTGCAGGCGCCATCATGGACGTGCAGGCAGCGGATAATCTCGGCGTACAGCTCTATTTTGACGAAACATCCTACCGCACCATGTTCGAAGCCCTCGAAGATACGCTCCGCGCCAAAGGCAACCGATTGGCAGAGCTGCGGGACATCCTGCTGGGAACTACCAAGGCCGGGTTCCGCGAACTCTACCCCGTACGCTTCCCCTGGCTGAACTCCACACAAGAGTCCGCTGTCAACAAAGTGCTGTGCGCCCGCGATGTAGCCATCGTACACGGCCCTCCGGGAACGGGAAAGACTACTACCCTCGTGGAAGCCATCTACGAAACCCTGCACCGCGAACCGCAAGTGCTGGTCTGCGCCCAAAGCAATACGGCCGTCGACTGGATTTCGGAGAAGCTAGTGGACCGGGGCGTCAACGTGCTGCGCATCGGCAACCCCACCCGCGTCAACGACAAGATGCTCTCCTTCACTTACGAACGACGGTTTGAAGGCCATCCCCTCTACACCGAGTTATGGAGTATCCGCAAGGAACTGCGGCAACTGGGCGGCAAGACACGTCGCGGCAGTTACGACGAGCGCGAAGGCGTGCGCAGCCGCATGAGCCGCCTGCGCGACCGCGCCACGGCACTGGAAGTACAAATCAATGCCGACCTCTTCGACAGTGCACATGTCGTCGCCTCCACCCTCGTCAGCAGCAACCACCGCCTGCTCAACGGACACCGCTTCGGCACGCTCTTTATTGACGAAGCCGCCCAAGCCCTCGAAGCCGCCTGCTGGATTGCCATCCGCAAGGCCGACCGCGTGGTGCTGGCAGGCGACCACTGCCAGTTGCCGCCCACCATCAAATGCTATGAAGCGGCACGTGGCGGACTGGAACGCACGCTGATGGAGAAGGTCGTAGCCAACAAGCCCGCCACCGTCTCCTTGCTGAAGGTGCAATATCGTATGCACGAGCACATCATGCGCTTCTCCTCGGACTGGTTCTACAACGGGGAGTTGGAAGCCGCCCCGAAATACGTCACCGGGACATACTGGACTTGGATACTCCCATCACCTGGATAGATACCTCGGAAATGGACTTCAAGGAAGAGTTTGTCAGAGAAACCTTCGGGCGCATCAACAAAGAGGAAGCCAACCTGCTACTGCAAGAGTTGGAAGCCTATATCTATCGGATAGGAGGAAGCCGCATCCTGGACGAGCGCATCGACTTCGGACTGAGTTCACCCTACAAAGCGCAAGTGCAATATCTCCGCAACAAGATTAAGGCCAATGCCGCCCTCCGCCACTATCGCAGCCTGCTGACGGTGAACACGGTAGACGGTTTTCAAGGGCAGGAACGGGATGTGATTTTCATCAGTCTGGTACGTGCCAACGAGGAGGGGCAGATAGGGTTTCTCAACGACCTGCGCCGCATGAATGTAGCCATAACGAGAGCACGAATGAAGTTAGTAATCTTAGGAGAGGCAGCTACATTAAGTCATCATCCTTTTTATAAGAGGCTGATAGAGTATATTCGGGAAATCAACTTTTTTTAGGTATTAGGTATTAAGTATTAGGTATTAACTATGCAGATTACAGCGCAGCTTAATACCTAATACCTAATACCTAATACTTAACGTGAGTTCGATATAGCTGTACTATCTCAATTCTCCTCCTCCTGGGAGGAGGAGTACCCGAAGGGGGAGGTGGTAGGTAAACAAGTACCTATGAAAGAATGATTTGCTTTATGTATTCGCCTACCACCCCGCCCGTTGGGCACCCCTCCTCCCGGGAGGAGGGGAATTGAGTTACTTCCGTTTTCAATTATATATCTTATATCGAACTCACGTTACTTAATACTTAAAAACTAAAAAAGCCCCCTCCGGCAAGATACCGAAGGGGCTTTGAATGTTTATAATGTGAAGAATTAGTTGTTTTCCGGACGGAGTTTACGAACGGTAACAGCCGTCTGCCACATTTCGCTTTCGCGCAATGCTTTCAGTTCTGCATTCAGCTTCTCGCGATAGTCAGCCTTGGAGTTGCTGTCGATAGAAATCTGAGCTTCGTTACCTGACTTCACGCTGGCATACAACTTCTGAACTACCGGCTTGATAGCATCGTGGAACGGAGTCATCCAGTCCAAAGCACCGCGCTGTGCAGTAGTAGAGCAGTTAGCGTACATCCAGTCCATACCATTCTTGGCGAACAACGGCATCAATGACTGCGTCAGCTCTTCAACCGTTTCGTTGAATGCTTCCGACGGAGTATGCCCGTTTTCACGCAATACTTCGTACTGTGCCAACAGCAATCCCTGGATAGCACCCATCAATGAACCGCGTTCACCGGTAAGGTCGGAAGTGGCTTCACGTTGGAAAGTCGTTTCAAACAGATAACCTGAACCGATACCGATGCCCAGTGCGATGGTCTTGTCGAAAGCCTTGCCCGTAGCATCCTGATAGATAGCATAGGATGAGTTCAAGCCACGACCTTCGAGGAACATGGTACGAAGTGAAGTACCCGAGCCCTTGGGAGCAACCATGATAACGTCAATATCTTTGGGAGGAACCACACCCGTGCGGTCATTCCAGGTGATAGCAAAACCATGAGAGAAGTAGAGAGCCTTGCCCGGCGTCAGATACGGTTTGATAGTGGGCCATACGGACATTACGGCTGCATCGGACAGCAGGCACATGATAATCGTACCTTTCTGACAAGCCTCTTCAATGCCGAACAGTGTTTCGCCAGGAACCCATCCGTCGGCCACTGCCTTTTCGAACGTCTTACCCTCACGCTGTCCTACGATTACGTTGAAACCATTGTCGCGCAGGTTGCATGCCTGACCCGGACCTTGTACACCATAACCGATTACTGCGATTGTTTCATCTTTTAAAATCTCACGTGCTTTTTCCAAAGGAAATTCTTCGCGGGTCATTACATTCTCCGTAACACCGCCAAAATTCAATTGTGCCATTTTTTTGTTTTAGTTTTTATTGCTGGCTTACGCCAATGAATTGATTGATAAATTATTTCTCTGTAAATATCACTTTGGAACGGCAAACGACTTCGTTACCATTCTTCTTTACTTCTATATCATAGGTATCGTCGCCTACATAGTCTTTGTAGAAGGTGAGCTCGTCGTCGTAGTAACTTTCGGCCACATAGGCCATTTCAAAACGACGGATACGGCTCTTCTTGTACAACTCTATCGGAAAGAGGTCGAGGATATGCTCGATATAACGGATGCTGTTTACATGTCCATTGATGTCGATGTCGCTATACTTGGCATTCAGCGCAGCAGCCGGCTCGGTAGAAGTGACCTTGATGCGCGAAGGCTTCTCTATAGGGCAAGGCTCGTCGCACACATAATCCACAATGCTTCCTCCATGCAACGACAGCAAATCGGCAGGCTTACGGGTTTTGAGGCTAATCATCACCCACACGGAACGGGCATAGCCTATCCTCTTGCCGTCCTTGTTGAGGAGGGCAAAGTTACGGTCGGTAAAGAGACGGTAGACATTCTCCACCCAGGTCTGTATGGAGAAGTCTTCATACTGATAAGGCATCTCGTCCAGTTCGATGGCCAGACGGGAGAGCACCCATGTATAATTATCTTCATTCAGGGTTGCAATGCCAAACCCGCGTTCCGTAGCATGAAAACCTGCGCAGTTCAGCAGATGATTGCCAAGCACTCCCATTGTCAGGCGTCCCGTGAAATCCACATGGAACGGTTCGGCTACGAACTTATACGTACCTATTCTGTTGTCCTCACTCATTGTATTGCTTCTTGTTTACTTTGACGATATTTTACTTCACGGTCTGCCAGATACTCGTTGACACGTTCGAAGCAACTCGTCGTAATGGCGATGCGGCCCGAACGGACAAACTGGAGTACGCATTCCTGTGCGCGCAGTTCTTCATAAAGACTGGCAATCTCCTCGCTCATGCCGTTCTTCTCTACAATGGAGAATACTTCGTTCACCTCTACGATGCGTCCGTTGTACTTACGGATGATCTTCGATATTTCCGGCTTCTCTTCCAGGGTAGGCGTGATTATCTTGTACAAGGCTATTTCATGCTGATAGATTTCATCATCCGTGAAATAGTGTGCCTGCAGCATGTCTGTCTTCTTCGTGATTTGTTTAGCCACCTTTTCGATGGTATCTTTATCCGTCCACGCCGTAATGGTGTATTTATGTACTCCTTTGATGGAAGAAGCCGACACGTTCAGACTCTCTATATTGATTTGCCGGCGGGTGAATACAGCCGTTACCTGGTTCAGCAAACCTGCAAAGTTCTCCGAATGAACGATAATTGTATATAATGTCTTATCCATTTTTACTAACTACAAATTACAAATTACAAGGCATTGTTTACGACTACAAATTTTCAAATTCGCACGAGTGTTCACTCATTCGTAATTTGCAATTTGTAATTCGTAACTATCTCAGCATTCCAGCAACATCTGGTTCACCGAGCCGCCTGGAGGGGTCATCGGCATTACGTTTCCTTCTTCCTCCACACAGGCTTCGAGCAAGAATGGACCGTCCGTTGCAATCATTTCATCGATAGCCCTCGCCAATTCCTCGCGGGTAAATGCCCGACGGGCGGGAATATCATATGCGGAAGCAATCTTCAGGTAATCCGGGTTCATCATCGGAGTAAACGAATAGCGGCGGTTGAAGAACATGGCTTGCCATTGACGAACATTGCCCAGGAAATTATTGTTCAGCAAAATCATCTTTACCGGTGCTTTTTGCTCCATGACGGTGCCCAACTCCTGAATATTCATCTGCAAGCCACCATCGCCCATGAAGACGCAAACAGTGCGGTCGGGACGTCCGAAGGTGGCGCCAATGGCAGCAGGAAGGCCGAAGCCCATCGTGCCCAAACCGCCCGAAGTGACCATGCTGCGCTCCTTGCTATATTTGAAGTAACGGGCAGACATCATCTGGTTCTGACCGACATCCGTCACCAATATGGCTTCATTGTGGGTGGCTTCGCTGACGGCACGTATCACTTCGCCCATACTCAGTTTGTCTCCGGCAGGATATAATTCAGGACGGATTACTTTCTCCTCCTCCACCTTCTCATAGGGAAGGAAGCTATCCAGCCATTCTTTATGCTTGGCAGGTTTCAGCAATTCGGTTACGGCAGCCAAGGTGTCTTTGCAATTGCCCAATACGGCAACGTCGGTCTTCACATTCTTGTCTATTTCGGCCGGGTCGATGTCGAAATGGATAATCTTTGCCTGCGTAGCATAAGTAGCCAGTTTGCCGGTGACACGGTCGTCGAAACGCATACCTACGGCAATCAGGACATCGCATTTATTCGTATTGATATTCAGCCCCAGGTTGCCGTGCATACCGAGCATTCCTTTATTTAAAGGATGGTCGGTGGGTAGTGCCGAAAGCCCCAGCAACGTGCAACCGGCAGGCATTTCAGCCTTTTCTATGAAAGCACGGAGTTCCTGTTGCGCATTGCCCAGCTCTACCCCTTGTCCTACCAACACCAACGGACGCTCTGCCTTGTTTATCAATTCGGCAGCCTGCTGTATGGCTTCCGGCTCCATTTCGGGAACGGGCAGATAGCTGCGAACATAATCTACTTTAGTGGGAACGTATTCCGTCTTTTCCGTCTGGGCGTTTTTAGCAAAGTCCAGCACAACCGGACCGGGACGACCGCTCTGCGCGATGTAGAAAGCACGGGCAACGGCCCAGGCTACATCTTCCGCCCGGCGGATTTGATAACTCCATTTGGTAATAGGTTGCGTGATGCCTACCAGGTCTACTTCCTGAAAAGCGTCCGTACCCAGAAAACCCGTAGCCACCTGACCGGCTATGACAACGACCGGCGTACTGTCTATCATTGCATCCGCAATGCCCGTCACTGTGTTTGTTGCACCCGGGCCGCTGGTCACCAGGCATACACCAACTTCGCCCGATACACGTGCAAAGCCTTGTGCCGCATGGGTTGCTCCTTGTTCATGGCGAACCAAGATGTGGTTCAAATTCTTTCGATGGTCGTATAAAGCGTCGAATACCGGCATGATGCTGCCACCCGGATAACCGAAAATGGTCTTTACTCCCTGATGTTCCAGAGAGCGCATCAATGCTTCTGCGCCTGTTATTAAGTTTTCCATACTCTTTATGATATATTTCTTAGGCACGGATTACACGGATTTCACGGTTGCTTCACACAACACTAAAATAGTGTTTATCCGTGTAATCCGTGCCTGAAAATTCTTATTCAATCAATCTCACTGCTCCCTTATCGGCCGAGCTTACCATGCTGGCGTATGCCCTCAACGCTTTTGAAACTTCCCGATTGCGTGTCATCGGTGTCATGGGTTGTGCAGCCAGTTCTTCGTCCGTCAACCTGACGTTAATCGTACGTTCCAGAATGTTTATTTCGATAATATCACCATCCTTTATCTTACCGATATTGCCACCGGCAGCAGCTTCGGGAGATACATGTCCGATACTCAGCCCGGAAGTACCGCCGCTGAAACGTCCGTCGGTAATCAAGGCACACTCCTTGCCTAGATGGCGGGATTTAATGTAAGAGGTGGGATAAAGCATTTCCTGCATACCCGGACCGCCTTTCGGCCCCTCATGGGTGATGACGACGACATCGCCGCTGACGACCTTTCCACCCAAGATACCATCGCAGGCAGCATCTTGTGAATCGAAGACCTTGGCTGGGCCGGTAAATTTCCAAATGCTTTCGTCTACACCGGCAGTCTTGACGACGCAACCGTCCTGGGCGATATTCCCTTTCAGAACTGCCAGACCACCGTCTTTACTGTAAGCATGTTGTATGTCGCGGATACAACCATCGACACGGCCCGTATCCAATTCTTTATAATAAGTGTCTTGTGAACCGAGTACCAGATTGAACTTTCCGGCAGCCGCACTCGCGTATTTCTTGAGAGCCTCTTTGCAAACGTTCGGGCTGGTAATATCATATTGGTCTATCGCTTCAGCCAGCGTCATTCCGTCTACACGCCGAACAGCAGTATCTACCAAGCCGCCCTTAGCCAGTTCGCTCATAATAGCGAGGATACCACCGGCACGGTTTACATCTTGTACATGATATTTCTGAGTATTTGGAGCAACCTTGCATAGACAAGGCGTTTTGCGGGAAAGCATATCGATGTCGTCCATCTTGAAATCGGCTTCCGCCTCATGTGCTACTGCCAGCAAGTGAAGCACCGTATTGGTAGAGCCGCCCATTGCAATGTCCAGCGTCATAGCATTCAGGAAAGCCTCGCGGGTAGCGATGCTGCGGGGAAGTACGCTGTCGTCTCCTTCCTCGTAATATTTAGTAGCATTTTCAACAATCAGTTTAGCAGCATCTTTGAATAACTGCCTGCGGTTTTCGTGAGTTGCCACAATCGTACCGTTGCCGGGCAGTGCAAGCCCAATCGCTTCATTCAGGCAGTTCATAGAGTTGGCGGTAAACATACCCGAACAGCATCCGCAGGTGGGGCAGGCATGTTGTTCAATCCTGGCAACATCCTCGTCGCTTACACTGTCGTCGGCCGATTTAATCATAGCGTCAATCAAGTCGAGGTGTTGACCGTTCCATTCACCGGCCTCCATCGGACCACCGGAAACGAATACGGTAGGGATATTCAATCTCATCGCAGCCATCAGCATACCCGGAGTTATCTTGTCGCAGTTGCTGATGCAAACCATTGCATCTGCCTTATGTGCGTTGACCATATACTCCACGCTATCGGCAATGATGTCGCGCGAAGGCAATGAATAAAGCATACCGTCATGCCCCATTGCAATACCGTCGTCAATAGCGATTGTATTGAATTCCGCCGCAAAGCATCCCAGCTTTTCAATTTCCTCTTTCACGAACTGGCCGATTTCATGCAGGTGCACATGGCCGGGGACAAACTGGGTAAAGGAATTGACTATTGCGACAATGGGCTTTCCCATCTGTTCTTTCTTCATGCCATTGGCTGTCCACAATGCACGGGCTCCTGCCATGCGGCGACCTTGTGTGCTGAACGAACTACGTAACTGATGTTTCATTTTATCTATCTCCTTTTATGAAAAAAGCCTCCCCCACTACTGTGAGAAAGGCTTGACAAATTATCTTCTAACGTACGAATACATACACAACCTTTCTCACGCTCTTGATGCCACCACCACGACGCGAATAATATGCAGGACTGCTAGGTTGATAGATGTATGTAGGTTCATAACTTCTGTTCTTAATTGTTCTCTATACTATTTGTTTAATTGTGCTGCAAAGGTAAGGGCTTTTTTATAAACTCCAAACAAATTGAAGAAAAAAAGAGGTAATAACGAATAATCGTAAGAAAATAGCGCGTTAAAATCCGATTTTATCACTTAATAGTTTCAAATCAAACCATTCGGATACCTCTAAAACAACATGAGTGGTTAGTATCACCGGCAAACGCCATCCTGCTAACCACTCATATTAATACTCAAACGTCATTTCATAGATTACCAACTGCCATGTTCTTTCTTATATTCAAAGAAATCGGCTTTGCGACTGTGCTCCCCGTTATAGTTCCATTCTATTTCATCTGCGTACTCTTTCCCCTGATAGGAGACGGAGGCTTTCAATACATTCTTACCGTTGCTCAACACCACCTTATCGAATATATAGTGCACATCGGTATAGCCTTTTTCTTATACCTGCCAGCTCCTGTCCGTTGAGGTATACCTTCGGAGTACCTATATTGGAATAGACGGTAACGGAAGTTTCTTTTTCGCTCGCGATCCATATTCCGGCGTTGCGTCAAGTAGAGAACCGGTTCTTTACTCCAGTTTGCTTTATACCAGAAGTAGGAATCCTTCTTGATTTTGCGGTCGAATGTCATCATGCCTTTCATGTTACGAGCCTCCACGCTTCCTCTCTTGGAGGTCGGCACGGCAAAGTCGAACATATTCCACAGATAAGAAGCGATGATGTAGGGATGCTGTGCGATGACGCTCCACTGATATTCGTGCGTTTTGGTCTGGAAAGTCTCCGGATAGAAAGGGCTTATCCAGTTCATGGCATCACCCAAGATTTCCGTCTGATGATCGATGTTGGCATCTGCTCCATACTCCGTCAGCATCAGGCGCTGCCAGGGGTATTCTTTTTCCATCTTCTCTATCCACGGCTCAATATCCTGTATCTTCCTTTCGTACCAACCGAAGTAACGGTTCATACCTTGTATATCCGCATTCTGATTGACGGGATGGTCGGCCGTACCGTAACCGTTGACCGATACCGTATAACGGTCCGGATCTTCCTGTTTGCAAAGGTCGTGAATGGACTGTGTGAGGGCGGCAGTATAACCATGCGGATGATACACCTCGTTATGAATTCCCCATACGTAGATGGAAGGATGGTTAAAGCTCTGGCGGACAAGTTCGCGCATCTGCTGATGGGCATTGTCCCACTCTTGTCCGGTAACGCGGTTCACAAAAGGTATCTCCGCCCAAATCACCAGTCCCAACGTATCGCAACGCGAATAAATGTAGTCGGACTGCTGATAATGCGCAAAGCGAACGGTGGTGGCACCAATGTCCATAATCTGCGCCAGGTCAAAGTCATGCTCCTTATTGGTAAGGGCACTACCCAATCCCCACCAGTCCTGATGGCGGGTTACACCGTGCATGGGATACTTCTTTCCATTCAGGAAGAAACCCTTGCCTGCCACGGCTTCATATTTACGAAGGCCTAAGGGCTGAATGACCTCGTCAATTACTTGCCCGTTCCGCACTAGGCGGGATACGACTTTATACAGATAAGGGTCTTCCCGTCCCTGCCACAAATGAGGATTGCTCAGTTTGAAATGCGAAGAGTAGTTCTGTACTCCCTGCGGAGTAAGTTCAAAAGGCTGAGTAGATTTCTTCACCAACTTGCCGTTCATATCGTATATGGCATTTTCCAGTTCCAACGAAGCAGGAGCCATCGTTACGTTATCTACCTTCACCTTTACAGTTACTTCGGCCGACTTCTTTGAAACATTCTTCTGGGTGATGTACACACCGGGCGAAGCGCAGTCATTGGCAACAATGCTGCAAGGATCCGTCACCACCAACCATACAGGACGGTATATTCCACCGTAAACGCCAAACAGAATATGATTAGTGGGGATTACATCGGGGTGCCGTATTATCCGCCTTCACTACGATTTCGTTTTCCTCGCCGAACTTTACTTGTGAACCAATCTCGCAGACAAAAGCAGAATATGTTCCTTTATGTGTTCCGGCCAGGTGGCCATTGATATAGACTTCGGCACAGGAACCTACGCCCTCGAAACGCAAAAAGATGCGTTTACCTTTCATACTTTCGGGGAAAGTACATTTTTTTACGATAATAGCCTACACCTTCATAGTAAGCAAAGGCTTTCTTTTGCATGTCGTCCGCATTCCAGGTATGAGGAATAGTCACTTCCTGCCAATCTGCATTCCACTTCTGCGCAGCCTGCATGGCCTCTTTGGAAAACGGACCTTTCTTAAATTCCCAACCGTTGTTGAATGATGTCACTTCGCGTGCATCTGCCTGAACGGAGATGCCCAACATCAACAAAACAACCCATAAAAACAATACGTTATTTTTCATTTCAGATTATTGATTTAGTTCATATGTCAATAGTGCTTGTCGGCCGGAAGATTATTTGCCTGCCATTTTATAAATCTGGCATCCGGATAACAGAAATGCACCGACTCCATAGACCTCGGTCATCTCCCGTGTCACTTTACGCGGGTCGGCACCAATCGGCTGTACATAGCCTAGTTTGCCGTTTGGCTCTACGGCATCCACCAACGCTTGCCACCCCTTTTCGATGACCGGCATGAAAGTTACCTTGTCGAGCAATCCCTCGTTCACGCCATATGCAAGTGCATAAACGATAAAACCGGTTGCGCTTGTTTCCGGTGACGGATAAGAAGCAGGATCGAGCAGGCTGGCATGCCAGTATCCGTCCGTACTCTGCAAACCAGCTACACGGGTAGCCAATGCCACAAACAAGTCTTGATAAAAGTCTCGTGAAGGTTCGTCTTGAGGAAGTGCTTGTAATATCTCGGACAATCCGCCCAATACCCAGCCATTGCCGCGGCCCCAGAATACTTTCTTGCCATTGGTTTCCTTTTTCCCGAAATAGCGGCGGTCGCGGTAGAACAAATGTTCATCTTTGTCGTACAAGTAATCGTAGGTAGCCTTATATTCCCTATTCAGAAAGTCTAAATATTTCCGGTCTTTGGTTAACGCATAAAGTTTGGCATATACAGGGGAGCCATAAACAATGCGTCACACCAGGACCGACGGTCCAAAGTCTCCAGATTGCCGTAATCCAGTTCCAATGTAGTTTCGGCAGGGTTCTCCACCACCCAGTTGGCGCGCGCCATGACGGGGGCTATCATTTTCTTATCGCCATATTTTCGATACAGATCGATAAACGGCTGCCCTACGGCAATAAAATCGGCATGATACATCCACTTCCCTACCTGAAAATGATTACGTCGCCCGATGCGAAGCAACCATTGATAATAGGCATCGTCTCCGTCTTCTTTTTCCGTCAGTTCCGCCCAATCCAACATTCCCATGTACAGGGCGGCGTGTGTCCAGTCTAAATCATCATGTTCCGCACCTTTATTAGGATTGGCTATTTGCCAGTCGGCCACCCGTTTCATGATGGACTTTATGGCGCTCTTGTCTAAGTTCCGCTGTGCAGCTACCTGCGTAAGAGTTATTAAGAAGAATAAAGTAAAAAGAAAAAATCTCTTCATAACATATATATAATTAAAAAGGTTAGAGTATTTCGATTAAAGGCAACGACACTAGCGGAACTATAAACTGACAAGAATCAGGTTAATGCATCGCGATATTTATCGGCAGCACTTGCGTTTTCTTCTATTTGCAACTTGATGACAAAAGGCCCACCGGGTTCCTTCGCAGTCATATCCACATTGTATTCACTACGGGCGGTTTCCGTCACACCGACTTCTTTCCCGTTCAGCAAAGCAGCTTTCGTCACTTTTGTACCTTTCGGCGTCTTCACTACCATGTGCTTGGAATAAGGAGGATTGAAGACAACCATATACACGTCTTTTCCTTTGCGGGTGTAGTAGCCCCAGGATTGTTTATCCCAACCGGCATAGTCACAGCCATAGATACATTCACCATATTCGCTCATCCACTTGCCGATGGCATCAGCCAGTTCCTTTTCTTCCGAACGGAAATCACCGTCGGGCTGAGGGCCGAAGTTCACCACCATGTTACCGCCCATAGAAACAGCGTGCACGATGCGTTCCAACACTTCCAAAGAAGTTTTTACGTAGCTGATAGACCAATCCTTGTGATAGCCCCATTGATTTTCGGGAACCGTCATACAGGCTTCCCAATCCCAATTAGTCACTTTCAAATCTTTCACCTGGTCGGGTAGGCGACGTTCGTAGCCCGATTCATAATCGCCCATCAAATGACCGTTACTGTCGAAGTGGCGCTTGCCGTAATCGTCGGCACGCAAGCGGCTGTTAATCGTCACGCCCGGTAACATTTCTTTCAACATTTGTTCTACGTGAGCCGTCCACCAGCCATTCTTCTTGATGCTGGCGTCCCAGGTTCCGTCAAACCAGAAGTCTTTTACGGTAGGATAACGGGTAGCAAGTTCTTTCAACTGATTATCCGTAAACTCCAGGAAGCGATTGAAAGCAGCTTCATCTTCTTCCGATTTGATGTCATACCGATAATCAGGATTGCTCCAGTCCATTACCGAGAAATAGAAATGAACATCAATCCCTTCATCGTTGTAAGCTTTCACCAATTCGCCCAGAATATCTTTCTTATAAGGTGTTTGCGCCACCGTATATTGACTGTATTTACTCGGCCACAGGCAGAAACCTTCATGATGCTTGGTAGTATCTTCACATACTTCACTCCCATCTTCTTGACCATCTTTGCCCAGGCTTTGGCGTTAAACTTTTCGGGGTTCCACTGGTCCATCAGCTTCATCCACTCATCAGCCGGAACTTTTGCTCACGACTTCAGCCATTCAGCAGCACCGTTATATATCTTACCGTTCCATTCGCCTCCTGGAATGGCATAAAGTCCCCAATGTATAAACGCACCCAAGCGGTTATCGCGGAATTTGTTCATAGCAGCATCATGACGTTTTCCTAAACGGTCGGCGCCATATTTCAAAGAGATTTCCTGATCGGCAGGCAATACCTGGAATTGTTTTTGGGCGAATGCACCAACAGCTAACAGTAAAAGTAAAGCAGTTATTTGCAAAGGTCTTTTCATATCATTAAATTTAAAAGTTTTTGCAAAGAAAGCCAATTCCCGTCTCAGCGCTTTGCTCTATTTGCCTTTTGTTTTATCGAAATCGTCTGTCGAACTGTTTTTATGCTTTGTAGCAAAGGCAGTAGGCGTTTCACCAAATACTTTTTTTAAAAGAATTGGTAAAATAGGCCTGACTCTCTATTCCTATCCGCATCATTACTTCCCTCATCGTTATATTCTCTTCGATAATCAATTTGGCAGCTTTACGCAAGCGGCAATTCAGCACAAACTCCACAACCGACTTGCCTGTCAAGTTTTTCACTTTTGTATAAAGTTTACTTCTGCTCATCAACAATTCTTCGGCTATCAGGTTGACATCCATCTTCGGCTGATCCATATTAGCCTCAATAAAAGCTATCAACTGTTTAAGGAATTTGCTATCCTGCTCATTGGAAGATAACTCGCTACTATCCGCATAATAGTTTTTGGCGTAATGCTCCCTCAGTTGCTGCTGATTTTTGAAAATATTCTGGATGGACAACTTCAAGTAAGTCAAATCTATCGGCTTTTCAAAATAAAGGTCTGCCCCCGAATCGACTCCCTCAATCTTGCTTTCAAGGCTGGTCTTGGCAGTCAGCAGGATAACAGGAATACGTGAAGTGTTCACATCACTTTTATATCGTAACATAAGGAAACTCCATCTTTGTTAGGCATCATGATGTCGCTAATGACTAAATCGAAGTCTACATCTTCTATCAACTTCAGTGCTTCAACTCCGTCACGTGCCTGCATCACCTGAAATTCATCGGACAGGGACTCGACAATCAACATCCTTAAATCATCATTATCCTCGGTTATCAATATTTTCTTCTTAACCGAAGGGACGAATTCGGCTTCCATATCTTTTAGTTCGGCAGGTCCGGCTTCTTCACTCTCCGGTTGCACCGTCGTCTCCTGTACGGTATCTCTCTGTTTCATGAAATCCGCAGCATCGAAGATGCTGCTATCAAGAGGTAAGCAGACTACCATATCCGTACCATCTCTCTTTCACTATAGATAGAGACATTACCTTTTTGTAGCAATACCAGGCTCCTGACCAGTGCCAGTCCGATGCCAGTACCCAAATGAGAATCGGCATTGACAGTATTTACTTTATAGAATCTCTCGAAAACACTGCTTATGGATTCCTGCGAAATACCTACCCCCGTATCACTGACAATGATGGAAAAAGCATTATCTATGCTTTCGCCCACTGTATAGTTATCTTATACCGGGATACAAAGTCTTGTCCGCGCCTTGTTTCCAAAAGAATTATTCCTTTGTCCGGTGTATATTTGAAAGCATTATTCAGCAAATTCATCACAATCTTCTCAACAACATTCTTATCTACATAAATATCCGCAGGCAGGCTCTCATCGCATTTTATCTGGAAGTCGATGTTGCGTTGCTGTGCATAATCAATGAAATCATCAGCAATCTCATTTATGAAACGGTTGATGTCCAACGGCTGCAACTCCAATTTCATCATGGCATTCTCTACCGTTCTGAAATCCATCAGTTCGTTTACCAGGTTCAGCAAACGTTGCACATTGCCATTCAGTATCCGGTAATAATATTCTTTCAGACCTTCACGCCTCAACTTATCCAAGGCGGCAAGGATAAGAGAAAGCGGCGTTCGGAAGTCGTGCGAAATATTGGTAAAGAACCGTAGCTGTGCCTGATGAATTTGCTCCTTTTTATCCTTCTCTATGTTCTCTTGATAAAGCAGGAACTTTAACCTCTTCTTTTCGGCATGGAGACGGTATATCAGCCAGGCAATTCCCATCACAGTCAGCAGATAGAAAAGATAGGCAGGCAGACTAAACCACGGGGTGGTCTTTCTTATTATTTTTATCACAGTGGGTTTATCGCTCCAGACACCGTCATTGTTGGCGGCATAGACCTCAAAGTAATAGGTGCCTGCCGGTACTTTTGAATACATCACCATGCGTTGCTGCGCATTGACAGTAATCCAGGAATTATTACATCCTCGCAACCGGAATTTAAACCGGTTCATTCGGGAATGTAGTAATTGTCGGATGAGAACTGGAAACCAAAGTTCGCCTGGTCATAGTCGAGAACAATGGTACTGAGCGAATCATCGGGCACATAGTGGGGATGAACCGACTCGTGGTCGATGAAGAAATCGGAAATGACAGCTTTAGGCTTATGGTCGTTATGCGATATTCTCTTCGGGTCGATTACCGTAAAGCCGCTCGTCCCCCCCCCGAAATATAGCAATCCGTCTTTCCCCTTCATACATGACAGCGGATAACAAACCTGTCCCTGGGTATTCTCCCTCTTGTCAAAATTCATCAAATGATTGCCGGCTATATTATAGCAAAACAGTCCATCGTCGGTTCCCATCCAGACATTCCCGTCATCATAACATATACTGTAGATAGAGTAGATGTCCCGTTGCAATACATCCTTTAATGGAATAAAACTTGAAGTATTAGTGTCGAACTTAATAAGCCCGTTACCGATAGTTCCAATCCATATATTACCGGAGTCGTCCAGACAGAAAGTAAACAATCCCAAATATGTAGAGTCGCCGGGAACTATTTTCTCCACAGCATGTGTATCGATGTCCATGCGATAAAGCGCTTCATTACTAATAGCCCACAATGTTTTTTTCTCCTTGCCGCAATATGCCGAACAGATAAGCATAATTACGTGTGCTATCCAAGCTAAAATGAGTAAACGACTTATTGCGGAAAGAGAAATAAGATATTTTCGGTACAGGATACTGATAGGCCACCCACATACCTGTGTCTCCCTCCAGAATAGTTTTCCGGATATCGTTCACCAGCAAAGAGTTAGGATTGTCTTTGGAATGTTTGTAATTGGCAATTTTACGTTGCCCGGCATCATAGAGGTCTATACCTCCCCTAAACGTGGAAACCCATAAATTGTGATTGGCATCTGTCACCAAGGATTTTATGTTATTGGACGTACCGCTATTCCGACCGGTAAAAGAGCTGAATTCTCCGGTTACTTTATTTACCCGGTTAATTCCTCCACCTTCCGTACCGACCCAAAGATAGTCCTGTCTCTCGGCAAAGGTGCTTACAGGAAGATAGTTCAGTCCGCTATTTTGGGGATGATAAGTTTTGAAAGCACCATCCTCATTTACATTCACATAACGCAAAGCTCCGGAATATGTACCGACCCAAACATTGGATTGCCTGTCTTCATAGATTTCCCAGATAGAATTGTTCGGTAAGCTAAAAGGGTCTGTTTCGGAGTGCTTATACTGTGCCAGTTTTTCTTGCAGAAGGCTCAAGTATATACAGTCCGTCTATGGTTCCTAACCAGATTTTGCCCCTTTTGTCTACACAAAATGTTCGCAATGAATTGTCCTTATTCTTAGGAAAAGGCTCATAGTGATCTTCTATTTTGAAAGAAGACAAATCAACTTTATATAACCCGTCTTCATCGGTATATACCCACAATTTCCCCATATACGCTTGGGCAAAACGAATATATCCGTTACTGGAGTTCGGCAATGTCAAACAGAGAACAAACTTATTCTCCGCATAATTGAAACGATAAAATTTCCGATGGATAAAAGTATATAAATCCTTGTTATGGATACAGAAAGTGGTATTGTTATAAGTAGGCTCCTCTCCGTCATAGCTAGGAGTGTTAAGTTCTCCCGTATTCGTGTCCAATATGCTCCATCTGTTGTTATATCTAACCCAGATGTTATTTGCTTTATCGACCTTGACCTGCGAAACCGCATCATAAATCTTTTCAAACCGGTCCGAAATCCGTTCATAGCGATATAATCCGTTATTCGTATTCGCATACAGATAGTGGGAGTCAGATACCATATTATTGAATATCCACCTTTTTGTCGGAGCTATCGAAGCAAAGTAAGGATAATACTTTTTATAGTGATAGCCATCAAAACGATAGAGTTCATAGTCCATCATGACCCAGATGAAGCCCTCTTTATCTTGTTCTATCGCTTTCACACCGTCGTAGTAAAATCCTCCGTCGGGCGACATAGTTCTGAATTTATATTTTTCAGTGGCAACGGAGACTGATACCAGATAAAAGAGAGCAAAAAAAAGTAGTAAGCACCTGTTTTTCATAAGAATTCTACCGGGATTAAAAATTAAACTGCGTAACAGGGGGCTAAATTAGAGAAAATGAGGATAACAGAGAAAAATATGAAGGGAAATCTCATGACAAGACTTCCCTTCAACATCTTTATTTAAAGATAATAATTATCTGTTGTAAATGGATACTTGCAAATCTCCTACAGAAACATTACCGCTTTCCGAATAATTCCAATCAGACTTTCCATCTCTTAAATGGCCTTTGATGAAAGTTATTCTGATATACTGGGCTTCAGTGGGAGTAACAGGGAACAATTGATAATTTTCTACTTTCAAAGGTTCTGTAGCGAACTCACCCAAATCTGTCCATGCATCACCTTCTGCCTTTTTAGCTTCCAATTTGAAAGTGTGACATTGCAAATGAGAATAGTTCAAAACACGATGTCTCCATCCTAACTGACCGAATTTGATGACCCCTCCCAAATTAATATCCAGATAGCATACCGGATCATAGATGGGACGAGTTGTAATATCGGGACACCAGTATGTCTTATTATTATCATCAAATAAATCTTTTATATTACCTTCCTTAGTTGCCAGATTGCTGGATGCCTCCCACTTATCCGAGTATGGGAAGCCTACATACATAGGAGCCTCCGCAGCAACCTTCACTTTACAAGTGGACGACTGCTTGCCTCTATCATTAGCTGTTACCACAATGTTGGTAGACCGCCCTGCCTCACCTACTATAGTAATCAGACCATTTTGGTCGACCGTTGTCACTGTTTCATCTTCCGAAGTGTAAGTAACACTCTTATCGGTTGCATTGGTCGGATTGATAGTTATATTGGGAGCCAAATCAAAAGTTTTACCTTTCTCCGCTTCTACATTTTGTCCGGCCGACTGGATAGTAATGCTCGAAACCAATACTACATTACTGATTACCCGTATCGGATATTTAACAAATGTACCTGAGCCGTCATCAACTCTCACGATAATCGTATCCGTACCCAGCGGAGAGGGAATAGCACCTGTAGCAGGCGTAGTCAACTTAGGAGTAATCAGACCGTCTTCACTCAAATCAATGGCCCCGGTAGGTTCACCTGCAGAATGGTAACTAATGGCATTTTTTCTTGCACTTTCAGGCATGATGAACGGTTTCAGTTGCAAAGGTTGTCCTTCCGTCACAATGACGCCAAAGATATCGCCTTCGAGATTGGTGGCATTCTCAACCGTAATATTTACCGCCTTGCCAAAATCATCGTCATCGTTGCACCCCGTAAACAGTGCTCCGAGCGAAAGCATTCCTACTAAGAAATATATACTTTTTTTCATAATCTTACGCTATATTTATCGGTTATCTATTTATGTCTTTCCAACCCGGGTTCTGTACCAACTGCGGATTCAGAAGCATCTCATTCAAAGGTATCGGATAATAATAACGTTTGTCGCCCCAAGGACGTACACCTTTGATAACAGTAGTAGATGTAGGCCAAGGAATAATGAAACCCTTATCATCCACAATCACCTGATTGCCTACCTCACCTATAGGAACTGTAACTTTGAACGGATAGTCCTTGTACGTTTCATCATTACGGTTCTTGCTATACAAGTCAATCTTTTCCTGAGTCATCTTCATTCCTCTTACGGGAACCGTAAACAATTTACCGGCTTTCCATCTCATCAAGTCTTCATAACGCATGCCTTCCATCATAGTCTCCACACGGCGCTCACGTCTGATTTCACGGATAATCGGAGGTACGGAGTAGTCCAGTTTCTCAGCATAGATAGCATCCAAACGCGGGTCAGCAGGGATATTGGACAAGGTCAGTTTGGCATTGGGATATTTCACAAAGTCAAATCCTGCTCTTTCGCGCAAAGCATTCACTGTAATATCCAAATCTTCATCAGTGATTTCACCCAATTCAGCTCTAGCCTCTGCATAAATCAGCAACAACTCTCCATAGCGGAACATATGAGCAGTCTGTACACCATTAGGATTAGCTTCCCACTCTGAATAATCAGGCATCCAGTGCTTGATGAAACGATAACCGGTCACTGTAGAATTATAGCGCTTCATCGGAGAACCACCGCCAGTATCATAAATAATCATCGGATAAATCACGCCCGTTTCTTCCAGACCGTAGGTATTGTCGTCCATATCAAAAATAGAAGCATATTCACCCGGTTTACAAACTGTTTGTCTCAACGAGGATCACGGTTATCAAACTCTTTCCACATGCCGTCATATCCCTTGAACAGAGGATTTACAGTGTAGTTACCGTCAGTACCTGAGAGATAGATAGGACGTCCGTCTTCGCACAGATAATCTTCGAGCATACATACAGGGGCTCCCATACAATAACGCGTGTGGTTGTTCATATCCCAATAACGCGGATTGTCATGTCCCAACTTTACACCGTCATATACACGTGCCAGAATGGTTTCCTCATTACCCTCTGCTTCAGAGCTCCCTTTCTGTATAAACATGCGCCAATAAGCATCACCGGCAGCATTTTTGAAAAGGTGGTATCTGTTCTTATCAATAATCTGCTTGGCGGCATCACGACTCAGCTTCAAGAGGTCATTAGCTGTAGACTGCAAATTCAACTCAGTGTAATACTTCCGGAAAGTTCCTTCGAACAAGCAGAAACGTGATTTCAGGAACAAAGCCATATCCTGATTGATATGTCTGCAAGAGTTATCGTTATCTTCCAAATTGGCAACCGCAAAATCAAAACATTTCAGGATGTTTTCAACCAACTCCGTGCGCGGCATACGTGCCTCATACATTTCGGGAGATGCCGTATCCAATTCTCTATCGAGCCAGGGTACTTCACCCAAAGCAACCAGTTTGATATAGTAGTCCCATGCCTTGAAGAAATAAGCCTGAGCAGCATATCCTTTCAGTTTTTCCGGATCACCAACCTCGCTATAATGGTTCAGGAAGTAATTCACTTTACGAAGTTTCATCCATTGCCAAGGTGAATCCATATTTTTGGAAGCTGCATTCGGAATATCGTAAGTACCTCCCAGCTTGCCATCGATGCCGCCTGCATAGACCGTATTGTCACTGAACGCATCTCCGAAAATAATCTGGCTACCGGCTTTCACTGCCAGGGAACCTTTATCATGTGAAGTATTATTGGTTCCGCCGATACCATGTCCATATACATAGTATCTGTATATACCGTCCAAGTATAGTTGCAAATCGGCTTCTTTCGTAAAGAATGTACCGTCTGCCATTTTATCTATCGGATCTCGCTGCATGAAGTCATCGCTACAAGACGACAAGGCAGCCACCAAGGTCACGAGTAAAGTTATAATTGAATATTTTTTCATAATCTCTATTGATTTAAAACGTTAAAAACCTACTTGAATACCTACGCTGAATGTCCGCTTCGGAGGATATGCGTCAGACAGATAGTCTGCATCATAATATTTGGGCATATCCGAAATTGTAAACAAGTTATACGCAGCTATATTCAGTCTCAGTTTCTCCAAACCGATTTTGCCAATCAAAGATTTCGGGAAACTGTAACCCAAAATCACCTGTTTCAATTTAATATAGGAAGCATCCAGCAGATAGCCAGTCTGAGTATAACTACCAACGCCGGAACCATACATCGGGAATTTGGCATCCGTTCTTTCAGGAGTCCATGAGTTGTTGTAAGTCTCCCATGAACCTGCTCCATTACCCCAATAACTTGAAGCAGAAGACAACCAATAGCCTCTCTTGCCCACGCCCTGGAACATCAAATCCAAGTCGAAGCCTTTGTATTGGACGTTAGCAGTAATGTTGTAGCGATAACGCGGAGAACTGTTTCCGATAATCTTTCTATCACCCGGATCATCTACGGTACTTGAGCCACTGGTGATGACACCGTCATTATCCAAATCTTTGTACCAAACGTATCCCGGATAAGGCTGTCCGCCTTTGAAATAAGCTCCATGATACAACGGCTTGCCATTGGCACCTACACCGTCGAAGTCGCTTTCCTGAAGAATGCCACCGGTTACGTATCCCCAGATGTCTCCTACGGTATATCCTTTGTACAGGCTACCATCACCGAGTTTACCGGTAGGATTGGAAGGATAGCTCACTACTTTTGCCTTATCGTCGGAGAGTGCGGCACCTACACTATAGCTAAGTCCGTTAGAAAGTCTGTCCGACCATTTTGCCTGAAGCTCAAATCCGGTCGTTTTCAATATACCGGCATTCTCATAAGGCAGGTCATTGTCACCAATCAATGCCGGATAATCTTTTCCACCCGGAATTAAAATATCAGTTACCTTTCTTTCAAAGATATCGGCACTGAACGTCAAACGGTTTTTCAAGAAAGTAAAGTCAAAACCGAGGTTCTTAGTCGTTGATTTTCCCAAGTCAGGTTCGGATTTACCAATGAAGGAGTGGAGATACCTGTAGGATAACGTGTTCCATCGAACAGGAAGTATTCTTCTACCAGATTGAAAACAGACTGGTACGGATATTCAGAACCCGGCTGGCTGCCCAAACATCCCCAAGAGGCTCTGATTTTAAAGTTGTCCAGCCATGTTCTGGACCAATCCATGAACTTTTCATCCGAAACTCTCCATCCTACAGATACGGTGGGGAAGAATTGGAAACGTGAATCTTTCGGGAACTTGGAGCTACCGTCATAACGGGCGTCCGCCTCAATCAAGTACTTACCCATATAGTTATACATGATACGACCGAACAACGCACGTGCAGAAACTTCAGAGTGAGAGTTCGAGGAAGTGTTAGCTGTAACGTCTTCTACCAAACTGGGATTCAAGATATACGGGTCGAGCATCTTCACCAACGAAATGGAAGAACCGGCATAACTTTCTTTTTCTTGGTTGACACCCAACAACGCAGAAACATTATGCTTCTCCATAAATGTCTGGCTATAGTCGGCATATACGTTGATAGAATACTTGTCCGTTGAAGAGCGTTCTACATAACCGCTATTATCTGTTGCCCAGCGATATTCGAGAGCAGTCCATGAATTATTGACACGTCCCTGTTTCGGGTGCGTTTTCTCTCTTTGATAAGTAGTCGGAGTGACAGAGAGATCCGCCTTTATTTTTAAAATCTTAGACAGGATGATAAATTCCGGACTAATAGAGAGGATAGTCTTGCGTCTGGAAGTGATATTACGTCCTCCGGCATACAAGTAGCTCACAGGGTTTTCTGTTACATGGTTTGGCAGAGGATCATCTGGTCCCGTCAATACCGGCTGATAAATATAGTTTTCCGGATAGTAGGATTTTGCATACTGCCAAAGGTTTGAACCATCTGTCTGTTGCGTCGGCCCTTCATAGTCGAACACGTCGTATGAGGCCTTGGCTGCTACGTTGAACCAGTTAGTTACCTTGGCGTTCACGCTCAACATAGTATTGTATCTTTTCAGCCTATCGGTTTTAATTTCATACATACCCTTTTGGTCTTGCATACCCATAGAGATATAATAACTGATTCTGTCACCACCGCCACTGATAGAAAGATTGTGTTTCTGAGTCGGCGTCCAGTCTTTCACCAATTCGTCATAAGGTCTTGTATTGCCTACCCACTGGATGGCGCTACCTTCCATATAGTAAGGTTTGTTGTTTACGGGATCTTTGACGTAGTTCATCATACCCTCCATCATATCCTTGTCATGCTGGGTATATTCTGCTTTTTCACCAGTCCATATTTGTTTGTCGGCTCCGGCCTTATAGATATGATAAGAATCCAGAATATCAGGCAATTCGTAAGGTTGGTCGAAAGCTAGGTTATAGGAGTATTCAATTTTAGCTTTCTGCTTGTAATTACCTCCTTTGGTTGTCACCAATATTACACCGAAAGTAGCTCTTGTACCATAGATAGCAGCAGCAGAAGCATCCTTCAAGAACGACATATTATCAATATCGTTCGGGTTCAACTGGTTCAAGTCTTCAGAAGTGATTTCTACACCATCCAACAAGATTAGCGGAGAACCGGAAACGACATCAAACTTGTTCTTATCGTCATTAGACGTACCTCTCTGACGGAAGGTCGTAGCACCACGGATGTTCAAACTGGGCACTTTGTTGGGGTCACCACCGGCGATACTTACGTTCAAACCCGGAACCATACCTTGCAGCGCCTGTCCGATATTGGCAACCGGTCTGTTTTCCAAGGTTTCGGCTCCAACAGAAGCTACGGAAGCTGTCAGGTTTCCTTTCTTTTGAGATTGGAAACCGATAACCACCACTTCATCAATCATTTTGGAGTCTTCGGCTAAAGTAACATTGATTGTTCTCTGGCTGCCAACGGTCACTTCTTTAGTAACGTATCCGATGAAAGAGAATGCCAGTACACTCTTAGTTCCGGGTACAGATATACTATAGTTACCGTCAACATCTGTGATAGCTCCGGTAGCGGTTCCCTTTACCATTACTGTCACACCAATCATTGGTTCACCATTGGTATCTTTTACAACACCTCTAATCCGCAGGTCCTGGTCAACTTTCATTGCAACGTCCGAAGCGGCATATGCCGATTGGGACATTCCTGCAGACAAAAAGAATAAGCATAGAAAAAGCATCAAATATTAATGTTTGTTCCAGTCTCTAATTAACATTTTTGCATCTTTCATAATGTTTAAATTAAAATTAACGCTGCAAATCTATGCGTATTAAAATAAGATGCTTTACTGATTTAGCTTTTTCTTTTGCTCTAATTCAAAACTCCAACATAACATATTGAAAATCAACGCATATAGCCTAGCAAATAGACTAGTAAATAAAAGTTTCTTATATCAATTTCTAATATATATTTGCAAAAGTTTAAATAAAAAGGTGCTTGCATAAACAACCCTATCAATCAATTCATCATCCGATGAAACAACTCATCTGCAGGAAGAACCGAAGCTAAAAGTACAAAGCAATTAATTATCCGAAAATTACCTTTCTCTCTTCCCGCCACGAAGCAAATTATTCGTATCTTTGTCGCTTTCAGAATTGGAAAAACATATTTACTAATTAATAAAGGATAAAAAATTGATGGAAACAGTAGAAAACAAGTACATCACCGTAGCATATAAGCTGTACTCAATCGAAAAACGGAGAAAAAGATTTCGAAGAAGAAGCACCCGCAGAACACCCGTTCCAGTTCATTTCAGGTTTGGGACTTACATTGGAACCTTTCGAGGCACAGATGAAAGACTTAAATCCGGGTGACAAATTCGACTTCACCATTGCAGCCAATGATGCTTACGGAGAGTATGACGACGACCACGTTATCGAACTCCCGAAAGATATTTTCGTAGTGGAAGGCAAATTCGACGATGAGCGTGTCGTTGAAAGGAGTAGTTATTCCCCTGATGACTTCTGAAGGCCAGCGCATCAACGGAAGCGTTGTAGAAGTGAAAGAAGAAGTAGTCGTAATGGATATGAACCACCCACTGGCAGGTTGCGACCTGAACTTTGTAGGTGAAGTTATCGAGAGCCGTCCGGCTACCAACGAAGAACTGGCAGAAATTGCTCGCATGATGAGTGGTGGTGGTTGCAACTGCGGATGCGACGACTGCGGTGATGGATGTGATCACAGTCATTGCGACTGTAATAGTTGAAAGTGGAAAGTTGAAAGTTGAAAATTAAGGCTGCGCAATGTTTCTGTATATCAATACACAAACTGCGCAGCCTTAATTTTCAACTTTCAACTTTCAACTTTCAATTTTCAATTTTCAACTTTATTCGTCATTATTTGCAGCACCAACTTATCAGTTTCATTCATTCCTTGCGAGCCTATTTTTGTCAGGTTACGAATGCTCTGATCGACATCCTCGTCGATAATTCCCTCGACGGAAGTGACACAACGGTCTTCCATAGCCATGATGGCGGAAAGAACGGCGGTAGAAACGCCCGTAGTGACTTTCAGGGCACAACTGGGCTTGGCACCGTCACAAATCATTCCGGTGAGGTTAGCAATCATATTCTGAACGGCATAAGCTACTTGCTCGTAGGAGCCACCCATCAGCCACGTGATGCCGCAACTGGAACCGGCGGCAGCAACCACACAACCGCATAAAGCGGACAAGCGTCCCAAGCTTTGCTTGATATAAATCACCGTCAAATGGCTCATCATCAGCGCACGAATTAGCTCCTCCTCCGATTTTCCATTCTCTTCGGCATAAACCAAAACAGGCAGAGTGGCGGATATTCCCTGGTTACCGCTTCCCGAATTACTCATAACCGGTATCATTGCACCTGCCATGCGGGCATCGCAGGCACCGGATGTGTAAGAAAGGATATGAGAGAAGACGCTGCCTCCCATTACTTTATGCTCATAAGTGCCACGCAGCATTCTGCCCAGTCCATGACCGTAATTGCCTTCAAACGAGCGTTCGGCAGCAGCTTTATTCAGGCGGGCTGTTTCGAGGATAAAACGAATCTCATCCAACGGAGCAGTCAGGGCAAAGTCGTAAACCTTGCGCAATGTCAATTCTACCGGCTGCTCTTGCTCTTCTCCGCTTTCTGTGCTTTGTTTGTTCAAAAGAACATCGGCATTGCGCGCTATATATATAAAAGAGGTATGACCGCCGGCAATGATGGCGGTAGCCTTGTCTTTGCCTGCTTCACAGCACACCTCTATATATAGTTTTTCCTCAATATTCTCTTTCAGGGATATATGTATGCGCTTTTCTTCAATAAATTGCTTCCATTCTTCCACCGCAGCCGGAGTACTGTCTTTCAGCACTTCCAACTGATACTCGGACTTACCAATCAGAGCACCCAATGCCACCGCAATAGGTAATCCAATCATACCCGTGCCGGGAATTCCGACTCCCATCGCATTTTTCAAGACATTGACACTTAACAAAACATTAACTTTTTCCGGTTTAGTACCTAAGATTTCTGTTGCTTTGGCCACGCATAAAGCCACAGCTATCGGTTCCGTACATCCAATGGCAGTAACGACTTCGCGCTTTATCAACGCAATTATCTGTCTTTTTTCAGCTTCAATCATGTATGTTATATATTTTTCTAACACAAAAATACACTATTTCCCCCAAATAAATCTAACTTTGCCACCGTAAAATTGTTCTAATACAGACTTTACAACATAATATATCATTTAGTCACTAATAATCATATAAGCCAATGAGACTTAAAAACTTAGCAGCCTGCCTTTTCTTAGGGATGATAGCAACATCATGCATCAAAGACGAAGCTCCCAATGCAGAAGCAGACATCGAAACGTGTACCGTGCCGGGAAACATACTGAACCGTGAGCCGATTATCGGCAATAACAAAGTAATCCTGCCCCTGAAAAGGAACGCAAATATCACAAAAATAGCCCCGGAGTTCACGCTAACCGCCGGAGCTACGATTACCCCTGCAAGTGGAACTGAACGGGACTTCACCACACCGCAGAAGTACACGGTTACTTCTGAAGACCGCCTGTGGACAAAAGAATACGAAGTAACCGCACAATACTCCGGCATACCAACTTCTTACCACTTTGAGGAAGCTGTACCTTATTATTATAAAGAAAACCTTACCTATTATAATTTCACGGAGACGGACGGCATTAATCGGTTGAACTGGGCGAATGCCAACGAAGGTTTCAACTATACAGGAGTAGAAGCCGCCCCACAGACTACCACACCAGTCCCGCACCAAATGGAGTAAAAGGTGATTGCGTAAAGTTAACCACCAAAAGCACCGGTTCCTTAGGAGCTTTGCTGAAAATGTATATCGCTTCAGGCAATTTATTTATAGGGACTTTCACTTTGGATATAGGTAATGTACTGAGAGCCACTAAGTTCGGTGCTCCATTCACTCACATACCAACCTCCATCCAAGGGTATTACAAATACAAGGCAGGTGATATATTCACCGTAAAAGGCGAACCCGACACCAGCCGAAGAGACATTTGCGACATCTATGCCGTCTTCTACGAAACGGACGATAATGTAAATTCTCTGGACGGCACCAATGTTTTCGACAGCCCTAACCTGATATCTGTTGCCCGCATCAACAATGCGAAAGAGACAGATCAATGGACTGAGTTCAGCATACCATTCGAAACGAGACCCGGAAAATCAATCGACCCGCAGAAGCTGGAAGACGGAGTCTATAACGTAGCTATCGTATTTGCGTCCAGCATAAAGGGAGATTTATTTGAGGGCGCCGTTGGCAGCACGCTCTATATCGACGAAGTAGAACTTAATTACACCGACCCGGAAAAATAACAATCATGAAGAAGAATATTATACTTATTTGCCTGATAGCATTGTTGGGCATCGCCACCCAGGCACAAGCACAAGAAGACCGTAATCACGGAATTATCTGGTCGGCCCTGCATGGCCTGGAATATGAAGTCAGGGCAGGAATTAGCATCGGTGGAGCCTCACCGCTCCCCATGCCGGAAGAAATCAGAGCCTTGACCGGCTATGACCCCAATGTAAACTTATCTATTGAAGGACAAATCACCAAGTGGCTTGACAAACAAAGGAAATGGGGAGTAATTTTAGGACTTCGCCTCGAAAACAAAGGAATGGAAGCCAATGCCCGCGTAAAGAACTACGGAATGGAAATCATAGGCGACGGCGGCGAACGATTGGCGGGTAACTGGACCGGAAGAGTGAAGACCAAGTTCAGAGCTTCTTACTTTTCTATTCCCCTATTGGCGGCCTATCAACTTAGCGACCGCGTAAAACTCAGTGCAGGACCGTATGTTTCGTTCAAGACTAGTGGTGACTTCAACGGATACGTATCAGAAGGTTATTTAAGAAAAGGAGACCCCACGGGAGCGAAAGTCGAATTTACAGACGGCAATACGGCTCCTTATGACTTTTCAAGCGATTTGCGCACCTTCCAGTGGGGGGGCGCAAGCAGGAGTGAACTGGAAAGCCTTTAAGCGCCTCACCGTACATGGCGACCTCATATGGGGACTGAATAACATTTTCAACAAGGATTTCCAAACGATTACATTCAATATGTATCCCATTTACCTGAATGCAGGTTTCGGGTACGCATTCTAAAATAGCAAATTGTCATTTTGCATTTCTAAAGGCAAATACTTGTTGTTTTTCTCTCCATAGGGCAGAGTATTGCCGAAAAACGGAGCGAAAAGTTGTAATCGTCAGACAGAAAGGCAAGTATCAAAATACTTACAATGTAAACAGACGAAGAAAGGTCATTAAAAGGGGCTTTGCTTCGTTCCTCTACAGTGAACGGATCGATCATCGTAGAGGAACGAAGCGATCATCGTAGAGGAACTTAACTAACTTCCCATGAAAAGTTAACTTTGCACCTACAAGAAGTTAATAAACTGAGAATAGAAAGTCAACTTTTAAGTGCACTTTATGTATAAACCCTGCATATTATGCACAAAACTCCGTATTTATATCCTTTATTTATGCGCTAATTCTCTACTCCCTCCTTTTAGAAAAATACAGTTGTCACTATAAACAGGAAAAACATTTCTTTTTATCACATAAACACCTTTTCATGCTTCGCTGTGTATTCTTACATTAATAGATAAAACAAATGAACCCGGCATTATACCGGGCTCATCACTATTCAAGAATATTATATCAAAGAATTATTCTACTGATAAAGACTTCACATACAAGCTACTCAAATCGCCTCCTTTAAATTGGTCACCCCATTTACTTGGAGTACAAACAATAGCCAATTTATATTTCTTAGAGGCATCGTAAGATCCATTTCCAACTTCTTCAAATGATATAGTCTTTTCCTGATAATCGCTCTTAGCTGTTCCATCAGTCAATACTGCTCTCAAAATAACTTTATTGGAACTATTGATATTAGTACCATCCAAAGTCTCACTATAATCACTCACTTCATGCAGATAAGCTGCAATCGAACATTCATCTTTGCCTTCAACAACCTCTGCTACACCTTTTTTACCATCGAGTTTATGTTGATATAATGTTTCACCCGGAGTATACCTATATGTAAACTTCAAGTTTACAGGCTTCTTATTATAAGGAACACCGAATTTTGTACTTTTCAGAGTATTGGTCATATCTATCTCAAAATTACCCGAGAATAGAGTTCCTGCTGTAATTGCCGGAACTAACGATCCATAATTCGATTCTGTTTTAAATGTAGTAATCCGAGCAGCACCATCACTTGCCTCTGTTACGGGAAGTCCCGGGGCTGGCAATGGTCCCCCTATCATTAGAGGTAAAAGAGCCGCTGCTCCGTTAGAAGAGTTCAACCCTTTAGGATTTCCATCCACCCATTCTTTCATATCAAATGTCATATTAGTAGACCATTGTTCTACATAAACGATAAAGTTTTTAGTCACATTAGGGTCCTCAGCACGCATATGATAGGTAAGATAATCATTTTTACTCTTCAATACAGAAAAATCTATCGGCTTCTTACCATCTATCTGATCTTGAGACAACTTAACATCGTCTTGTCCTGAAACATGCAGCATGATATATTCTACAGAACCTTTATCGCTAACCTTATACTTGGGTGTCAACAACAAGTCTTCAGCAGGAGTACCTTCCCAAATTTTCAAAGTCAATGAACTGGCCTTCTTTTCCTGATCAACAATTGCTTTTCCTTCAACGGATATTTCTTCCATACTTACTGTCTGGCTTTCAACGACCTCGCCACCTTTGAAGTTTACATTTACTTTCAGCAAACCCAAGGCATCAATATCCAACATCAAGGTCATGTTGTCTCCTGAAATAGCGCCCTTCATATCGGCAGTCACTCCACCAATCGGGTCTTGCAACGTTATAGTTCTATTTTTCGCTTCAAAACCATATACTTCTCCTCTCTTTACTACAGGAATAGTGTCAACAGTAATATCGCCCAATGCCATTTCTCCAAATGCAAAGTTCTTGATATGCAACTTCACCATTGCCGTGTCTCTTTTTTCCATTTTATAGGAATATGGTTTTCAAGATACACACGCTGTACCAGAGTTACAGGATCGGGCAGATTGGATACTTCAATCTTCATATCACCTTTATATACCTTCTTATATAAAGAAGTTACATTCACCGTATCGCCCTCTATCTCGGTCAGAGTAACGCTGGCAGTCAATATCTTCTCATCGACCGTACCTTCAACCTTTACATTATATCCGGAAACATCATCCGAAGCTTCTCCTGACAGCTTGCTGACGTACATACTTCTGGTTTCGGCTGCAAAAGTCGCATCAGGTATTTTAAACTCATCAACACCCGGAACAATATTACTTAAAATAATAGTCATCTTATCAGCACTTTCGCCTTTAGCAAGTTCAATCTTAGCACCTTCTGCAGACTCCACTCCGCCAACAGTCAACTTCAAGTCCTCTCCCGAGTATTCAGCTACAATATCTTCAACTGTAGGTGGAACTTCCGGCTTGTCGTCGTCACTACAAGCTGCAAACAGTCCCATTGAACAAATCAATGTCAATGCAAACAAATAAAATAAATTCTTTTTCATACTTTCAAAGTATTTGGTTGATTAATAAGCACTTCCTCTTACTATTGATAGAAGCGCGTAAGTTTCTCTTTTTATTACCGCTGCAAAATAACTACTTTTCCAACACACCTACAAGGTCGTTTTTAATCTATTAGTGTCCTCTTTTTAAGCATAAAGAGTATATATGAAGTAATAAATCGGAAGTATGACTCGCTATAATAGTGATATACAACCATTTCTAATGGCACTTTCTTCATAAAAATAGTGGATAACATAACCGGCACATATAAGAAGAGATAAGAACGAACTATTTCCGCATATTTATCTACATTTTATCGCATCAAACGCAAATAGGGTTACTAACCTCAAAAAAAGTCATGCACCACTTTACTACCCCACCTTCATAAATTGTTTGTATTCATTTATTCATCAGGAGTTTAACGCTCAAAGATACGAGTTCAGCACATAAGACTAAAAGGCCGCAATAATGGAAGCGGTCAACACATCATCCACTTGTCCTAAACAGATGATGCGTTTGTCCCAAACAGATGATGCGTTTGCCCCAAACAGATGATGCGTTTGCCTTCAACTAATGATGCGTAAGGGGTTACGCGTAAAAGCAAAAAGGACAGGAAACGATTACTCGTCACCTACCCTTTCAAAAGAGTTAAACTATCTATGTATTATTCGCCAATTACTTCAAATTCATCAAGCATCAAAGTACTTCCACCGGCACCTTTAAAGGCAGCTCCCTCTTTACTGGAAGAGCATACGATAGCCAGTTGATACTCTTTGCTTGCATCATACGTCTTACCATCCAAGTATTTGAATTCAAGGCTGAAAGGAGTCCACTCAGCTTTATCCGTACCATCGGCCAGTGCAGCTACTGCAACACGGCGGGGCGAATCGCTGATATCATGTCCGTTCAAAGGAATATTCTTACCGTTGGCATCCAACTCTGTTTCATACAAAACGGCCATAATGGAACACTCATCCACTTTACCTTCTATCACTTTCACGTCGGCAGGCTTTGTTGCTCCTTCTCCGTCAACAAACTTCTCTCCGGCTTTATACTTATAATAGCCTTTGAACAATACAGGCTTCCTGTTATAAGGAATACCGAACTCCGTACATTTCATGCGGTCTGTCATTGCCGGCCCGGAGTTGAAAACGCCCGTAAATACAGAGCCTGAAGTCATTGCAGGAACTACAGTAGAAGTTTTTGCACTGGTATCCATAGTCACCAATTTGATGGCAGCTGCTCCTGCAACCTTATCATCTTCAGATTTATATACAGGGCGATCTGTTATTCCAAAAAGAGCCAACAATGCAGCACCTTGCACGCTGGAAGCCAATTGATCGTCCGGCAATGGTTCGTCGTGCAGAGTAATGCTTGTGCCGGCAGTCTTCCATTCGTCAAAAGTATATTTCAGTACCGAGCTCTGCGTCGGAGACTTCACCGTATACAGCACTTTCGTTCCGTTTTCCGCATACAGCGTAATGGCTACATCCTGCGAGAGATCCATAGCAACGCCACTCTTCACGGAAGAAGTAGCCTTGTCGGAAATAGTAAATGTGGGCACCAAAGCTTTCAACAAATCCGGATTAGCTTTTACGGCAGCCTCATCTACTCTGAAAGTAATCGTATTATCGCTCTTGATGACCGGCTGTTCAACAACGATGGCATTGGCCTCATTGGACGGGTCGAAAGAGAAAGCCGTAATCTTCGTCTCACTGCTTTCGGAACCGGACAAGCGAGTACCTTCGTACACCACTTTCACTTGCTATTTCGCGTCGCCTACAGTGGCATCCACATCCATGTCAATCGTCACCTTGCCCTTCACGATAGTTCCTTTGGCATCGATGACACAAGACAAAGCGTCTGTTTTCAAATTCTGAGTACCTGTAAATGTATAAGTATCGCCATTCTGAGACAGCGCGCAATTTTTCAGTTCTACATTTCCAATACTAATTCCCATAAAGCTGAAATCCTTTATAGAAAGGTTGATAGCAGTGGGGCTTGCCTTTTCAATCGTAATATTTTGTGGTGCGCCGGGCATTGCAGTACCATCGATGGAAACCGACAATGTTCCCTTGTAATTTCCTGCTATTTCCTTCTCAATCACAGAGTAGTAATTAGGATCGTCATCGTCGCTACAAGAAGCGAACAAACTCATTGAACAGATCAATGCAAACAAATAAAACACTTTCTTTTTCATACTTAAAATCATTGTTTAGTTAATAGAATACTCCAAATACGGAGCGTTTAATTCAGTCTAATCTAGTATGCAAAGTAATACTATAATTAGCTTGTGTGCAAGGTCCTTTCTACAAAAGAAATGTTCTTTTTTAATAATCGCGCTTCTCAAATAATATTATATAAATATTGTAATATTCTATTTATTAGCGAAATATACTTATATAAGTATTGCCATAAGATGTAAAGAGGCTGTTTCTTTTTACAGAAACAGCCTCTTCATCCTATCACTATTTTTCGCTATTTATCAGGGTGGAATATTAAGATATTCGTTATTGTCAAAAGCCACTTTCAAACCTCCGGATTTATATACTACATTTTTTATAAATCCCGTTCGAGGGGCTCCCATACTAAATCGGAATATGGGTTTCTCCGTTTCATCCTCAAACGAATAACATACCAGTACACGGTTACCTGTAGTATTGTCACTGATGATGAATATAAAATCCGTATATTTACTGTATTCGCTATAAATCCGGGGATAAAAAACAGTATTCGGTTTCTGATTGACAGGTCTCGTATAAAGCTGCCAGGCATTCGGCCCGGTTTGTAAATAGTTCCTTTTAAGATAGTCGAGTATTGCCAACCGACATTTGGAAGATTCAATGCACTCTTTAGTATCATTATCGCCCCACGCTCCATTCAACAGAGTAAAGTCTTAGGAATCAAGCAGATAAGCCGAAGCGATGACACCTTCCTGCTTATTCACTTTTACTTCAGCCCAATCACCGAGTTTATTGTATGTAATTACTTCCGTACCATAAGGCACCTTAGTCAAAATATTATCGTCTATTCCGGACACCCTCGAAGAACGGAGAAATACGTTATTAGCAACAACATATGTGCGGGACGCATCTCTGTCTTTTACATATGGAGTATACCACAAGAAATAAACCAATACCCCTCCGACAGCCAGCAAAATACCCGCTAAAACGGAATATAGCACAAAACGTCCGTTTCCTGACAAATGAACTGCCGAAACAACGGATTGCGCTTCATCAGGTTGCGCTTCGGTGGGTTGTATTTCTTCAGGCTTCCGATCTTCTACTTTGCCTTTCGTTGACCAACTTGCCCTAATTGCCTCAAATGAATCAAGGTTCGTTTCAGCAGGAGACTGTTGTTCCTCCGCTTCCGTTATTTCCTTCACAAGAGCAGAAGCTGACGGCTGGTAGGCTTTGTATTTATCGTCCTCCGTTTCTACAGGTGGAGTCTCCGAAGCAGCAGAAGACCCAAGAACAGCAGAAGGGTCGGGAGTAGAAATCCTTTCGAGCATTATTATTTTGGCAGCCCTGACAAGCCGTTCATTATAATCTTCTTTATGCTGCAAGATGGTTTTTAGTTCATCATCCGTGCGTGTCCTCACCTGATTCAAGAATTCATCCGCATCCGCTTGTCCGGAAGTTTTCGGGAGAGTTGGCGAAACAGATGGTGAAGGCGTAACCTCCGCCACAATCACTCCATAAATAAGGAAAAAGAAATGACTGGCACCAATACCTGCGAAAACCGTCAAGACCATGTATCCCTCCGGATGACTGCTCCAAAAATCCGTGGCGTTTCCCAAAATCGGATAGACAGCTACTCCTATCAAAAACCACGCAAGTGCAACAAAGAAATAAGTGCGATGCTCTCTGAAATGCGCTCCAATAGTAGTCCAGGCAGAGAGCTGCATCACCAACCCTACCAATAAGGATAATACAGCGCCGGCTCCCATGCTTATTCCACCAAAACCACCAAAACCGCTACTCTGTTCCTCAAGAACCCCATATAATAGCACCATCCCCGCTACAACTGGTATCCATGCCGTATAATAGGACAACCAGGGTATCCGTTTGGCATACTGCACAGCCGGATTGACCAAGCATAATAATGGAAACGAACAAAGTAAAGCAAAAAAATTAATGGATGATGTTAATCCGGCCATCAAATTTCCTCCTCGATACAGCAGACTCATTCCCTCAAACGCCGAATAAGATGTGCCATAGGATATTCCGAATATACTCTGTCCACCCATCCGGATAGTGACCCACGGTAAAAACAAACATATCAACAATACCACCGAGCCAACCATCTCTATGACCTGGGACGTCGACCTGCTTTCCGAATTTAATCCTGCATTTTCCATATTAATTAGATTAAGATTAATTATTAACTTCACTTGAACCCACAAATCATTAAGACTACCAACAAAGCCACCATATAGACGATGGGAGTTTAAAAAATCATAGTGAAACAAAAATAACAAATTAAGTTTAATATAAGAATACAAAAAGGTGGATTTATTTTACGAGAATATGAATTTGACACATAAGAAAGAAAAAAAGAAAAGAGAGGATGGAGAAAACAAAAGATTTATTGTCATATATGCAACGTTTTACAAAATAATTTGTTACCTTTAAAAAGTCAAAAGCCTTTGTACATCAAGGCCGACCGACGCATTAAACTCATACTTAAACTATTAAAGCATTTGATATGTTCAATTCATTCGGTAATATTCTTCGCCTTACCAGTTTCGGAGAGTCACACGGTAAAGGCATCGGAGGCGTAATCGACGGATTTCCCGCAGGGATTACCATCGACATGGACTTTGTGCAAGCGGAACTCGACCGCCGTCGCCCCGGACAATCACGCATCACCACTTCACGGAAAGAATCGGATAAAGTAGAATTTTTGTCCGGTATCTTCGAAGGTAAATCAACCGGTTGCCCCATCGGTTTCATCGTGTGGAACGAGAACCAACATTCCAACGATTACAACAACTTGAAAGAAGTATACCGGCCCTCACACGCCGACTACACTTATAAGGTAAAATATGGAATACGCGACCATCGGGGAGGCGGACGTTCATCGGCCCGCGAAACCATTTCGCGCGTGGTGGCAGGCGCATTGGCAAAAATGGCACTCAATCAACTCGGCATCCACATCACGGCCTATACTTCGCAGGTAGGCCCCATCAAGTTGGAGGAGAACTATACAGCTTACGACCTCGATCTTATAGAAACCAACCCCGTGCGTTGCCCGGACCCGGAGAAAGCCAAAGAAATGGAAGACCTTATCTTCAAGATAAAAGGAGAGGGCGATACCATCGGTGGTGTGGTGACTTGTGTAGTCAAAGGATGCCTCATCGGACTGGGACAACCGATTTACGGGAAACTGCAATCTGCGCTTGCCGCCGGTATGCTCAGCATCAACGCCGCCAAAGCCTTTGAGTACGGAGACGGCTTCAAAGGATTGAAGATGAAAGGTTCGGAGCAAAACGATGTATTCTATAACAATAACGGACGTATCGAAACACGTACCAACCACTCCGGTGGCATCCAAGGAGGCATCAGCAACGGACAGGACATTTACTTCCGCGTCGCC
Source organism: Bacteroides sp. (assembly GCA_021203515.1). Classification (GTDB taxonomy): domain Bacteria; phylum Bacteroidota; class Bacteroidia; order Bacteroidales; family Bacteroidaceae; genus Bacteroides. The sequence goes on from JAJQAY010000140.1 coordinate 86,256, forward strand.
TTCAAACCGGTGGCAACCGTACTGATGGAACAACATACCGTAAACTTCGACGGTGTGGACACCACCCTCAAAGCACGCGGACGCCATGACCCCTGCGTCTTGCCGAGAGCCGTGCCTATCGTGGAGGCCATGACGGCAATGACCTTATTGGATTTCTATTTGATTGACCGAACGACACAATTGTAATAAGTATTAGGTATTAAGTGTTAGGTATTAAGTGTTAGGTATTAAGTGTTAGGTATTAAGTGTTAGGTATTAAGTGTTAGGTATATAGCGCAGCAGTTAATACTTAATACCTAACACTTAATACCTAATACCTAAAAATCAGTTTTATGATAAAGAGATATATTGCGGAGAATGAGGAGAAGATGCTGGAGGATTTGTTCAGTATCATACGTATTCCCAGTATCAGTGCGAAACCGGAACATCGGGATGATATGCTGGCGTGTGCCGAACGTTGGGCACAACTGCTGTTGGAAGCAGGTGTGGACGAGGCTCTGGTGATGCCATCGGCAGGTAATCCGATGGTATTCGGACAGAAGATAGTGAACCCGGAGGCTAAAACGGTGTTGGTGTATGCACATTACGACGTGATGCCTGCCGAGCCGTTGGAACTGTGGAAAAGCGCTCCTTTTGAACCGGAAATACGCGACGGACATATATGGGCGCGCGGTGCGGATGATGATAAAGGACAGTCGTTTATACAGGTAAAGGCTTTCGAGTATCTGGTGAAGAACGATTTGTTGAAGCATAATGTGAAGTTTATCTTCGAAGGGGAAGAAGAAATCGGCTTCCCCAGCCTCGAAGAATTTTGCAAGCAACACAAGGAACTGCTGAAAGCGGATGTTATCCTCGTGTCGGATACGAGTATGCTGGGCACTGACCTCCCTTCACTGACTACCGGGCTGCGCGGCCTGGCTTATTGGGAAATCGAGGTCACCGGACCGAACCGCGACTTACACTCCGGCCACTTTGGCGGAGCAGTAGCTAATCCCATCAATGTGCTTTGCCAGATGATAAGCAAAGTGACGGATGCGGACGGACGCATCACTGTTCCCGGTTTCTACGACGATGTGGAGGAAGTGCCGCAAGCCGAACGGGAGATGATAGCGCACATTCCGTTTGATGAAGAGAAGTACAAAAAGGCGATTGGAGTGAAAGCTCTTTTCGGCGAAAAAGGATACAGTACGCTGGAACGCAACAGTTGCCGCCCTTCTTTTGATGTATGTGGCATTTGGGGAGGATATACGGGCGAAGACTCCAAGACGGTGCTCCCGTCCAAAGCGTATGCCAAGGTATCTTGCCGGTTGGTTCCGCACCAGGATCATCACAAGATTTCTCAACTGTTTGCCGATTATATCCGGAGCATTGCTCCTGATACGGTGCAGGTGGCAGTAACACCGATGCACGGTGGGCAGGGATATGTATGCCCCATCACGCTTCCCGCCTATCAGGCAGCGGAGAAAGGATTTACGAAGACATTCGGCAAAAAGCCGCTTGCCGTACGCCGTGGCGGAAGTATTCCTATTATCTCTACATTCGAACAAGTATTGGGAGTTAAAACTGTGCTCATGGGATTTGGGCTTGAGTCCAATGCCATCCACTCTCCTAACGAGAATATCCCGTTGGATATGATACGCAAAGGCATTGAGGCGGTTGTAGAGTTTCACCTAAATTATTGATATGAACGATTTTCATATTCAGGCCATCGGTCTTATGTCCGGCACGTCTCTCGACGGGTTGGACGTTTGCTGTTGCACCTTCCACAGCCAGGCGGATAAATGGTCTTTTCGCATTGATTGCGCCAAAGGATATAGTTATCCGGAGGAGTTGAAACAAAAGTTGGGTACTGGTGCGCAGGAAATGAGTGCACTGGAATTTATTACGTTTCACAGCACCTACGGCAAATATCTCGGAGAACGGGTAAACGAGTTTATACAAGAATTCGGAGTGCATCCGGACATCATTGCTTCGCACGGGCACACCATCTTCCACGAACCGCAGAAGAAAATCATGTACCAGATTGGCGACGGCGCTGCTATTGCTGCCGAAACCCGTATCCCTGCGGTATCGGACTTCCGCCGGCTGGACATTATGCTGGGCGGACAAGGTGCACCGCTGGTGCCCATCGGCGACCGTCTGCTGTTTGCCAATTATGACTATTGCCTGAATATCGGTGGTTTCTCCAATATTTCATTCGAGCAGGATGGAAAACGTATCGCTTTCGATATAAGTCCGGTGAATTATGTCATCAACCACTATTGCCGTCAAATCGGACTGGAATTTGACCGCGACGGAGATATTGCCCGGCAGGGCAATATCTGCCAACCTTTATTGGAGGAACTGAACGGCATGGAGTTCTACCACCAATCCGGTCCCAAGTCTTTGGGACGCGAGTGGGTGGAGACGCAGGTTTATCCGATGCTGGAACGCTACGGACTTAGTTTGGAAGACAAGCTACGCACGTTCTACGAACATGCAGCGTATCAGATATTTCGCGTGATCAAGGCTTATCCCCGTCCGGCAGGCAATGGCAAATTACTGATTACGGGCGGCGGCGCATTCAATAAGTTTCTGGTGGAACGTATCGGTGCTCTCTGTCCTTGCGAGATTGTTATTCCCGACCGGCAAATCATCGAATACAAAGAAGCACTCATCTTCGCCTTCCTCGGTGCGCTCTATATGGCGGACGAACCGAGTTGCCTGGCCTCTGTCACCGGAGCACCGATGGATAATATAGGGGGGGGAATGTTGTTTAAAATAAACTAATCATGGAGAAATCAGATGAAGCCTGGAAAGTTATTTCCAGCGAGTATTTATTTCAGGAGCCTTGGCTCACGGTACGCAGAGACCATGTGGTGTTGCCGAACGGCAATCATATCCCTTCCTATTATATATTGGAATATCCGGATTGGGTGAACACGATTGCTATCACTCGTGAAGAGCAGTTTGTTTTTATCCGCCAATACCGACATGGAATACAGGAAACGTCCTATGAACTTTGCGCCGGAGTATGCGAGAAGGAAGATGCTTCTCCGCTGGTTTCCGCCCAACGGGAACTTCTGGAAGAAACGGGATATGGGAACGGAAAGTGGCAGGAGTATATGCAACTCTCTCCCAACCCGAGCACGCATACCAATATCACCCATTGCTTCCTTGCCACTGATGTAGAGAAGATTTCAGAACAACATCTGGAAGATACGGAGAGCCTGACCGTGCATTTGCTATCCCTGCAGGAGTAAAGGATTTATTGCAGCAAGGAAGTATCAGGCAGGCGCTTATGGCGGCTCCACTCTGGAAGTATGTAGCAGAAAGGCATTAAGTTTAGATATAATATTAATGCCAATCAGTAATTAAATGATAATTTAGCTGGTTATAATTAAAACGCAGATTAACGCAGATTTTCGCAAAGAATTTTATATCTAAGATAGCGCAGCCTTATAATCTGCGAAAATCTGCGTTAATCTGCGTTTCAATAAATTCCCATTTATAAACATCGTGAACTCCTGATTAGCATCAATGCCTAATATTAAGTACCTAAAATGGCTTGCGGAATGTACAACCGCTTTTCCATTCGGAGCAACCATAAGCTGTTTTTCCTTTGATGATGGTGCCTTTGCCGCACAGAGGGCAGGGCTGACCGACTAATGCATCTTCTTGTGCAGGTGCTTGTGTGGCAGCAGATGCGGTAGTATCTACACCGGTTGTGGTGGCAGCCGCAGCCGCTTTTTTAGGCGCTCTTTTCTTCGATTCTTTTTTAGGCTTATCCGCAGCAGCCGCTTTCGTTGCAGCACCCTTGCCACCCTTTTCCGGAACGGGAGCTTGTATCGTGATACGTCGATTGGTATTATCGGAGAGCACGCTCATCACCACCGCAGAAACCATCTCCTTCAGTTCTTCCAGAAACTGCGAAGCACTAAACGTCCGTTTCTCAATCTCACGCAACTTCTTTTCCCATTGTCCGGTCAGTTCGGCAGACTTCAACAGGTCTTCGTGAATGAACTGGATAAGCTCCACACCGGTAGGCGTAGCTATCAGGTTTTTCTTTTCCTTACGGATATAATTACGTTTAAACAGTGTCTCGATGATTGCCGCACGTGTAGAAGGGCGACCGATACCATTTTCTTTCAAGGCATCACGCAGTTCATCATTATCCACCAACTTACCGGCCGTTTCCATAGCACGCAGCAAGGTATCCTCCGTATAAGGACGGGGCGGTTGCGTCCACTTCTCATACAAATCGGGAACATGAGGACCGCTTTCACCTTTCACAAAAGCAGGAAGTACATTCTCGTCTTCGCTTCCCTTGTCTTCCTTCTCCTCCTGCGACTGCGCCGAAGGTGTGCCAAAGACAACCCGCCAACCCGGTTTAAGAATTTGTTTTCCGGTAACTTTAAACTCAATCTCTTCTACTTCACCCAGCACGGTAGTCGTAGCAAAGACACAATCCGGATAGAACACCGCTATGAAGCGGCGGGCAACGAGGTCGAATACCTTGCGCTCCATATCCGTCAGGTTCTGCGGGTATTGTCCGGTAGGGATGATGGCGTGGTGGTCGGTAACTTTGGAATTATCGAATACTTTCTTGGACTTCGGAAGAGTAGTACCCTCCAGAGGCGCTGTCAATGCTGCGTAGTCGCGCAAGCCTTTCAAGGTCGCAGGACACTTCGGATAAATATCATCACTCAGGAAAGTAGTATCTACACGCGGGTAAGTCGTGATTTTCTTTTCATATAACGACTGGATGGTCTTCAAAGTATCGTCGGCAGAGAAGGCAAACTTCCGGTTGCACTCCACCTGCAACGAAGTCAGGTCGAACAGACGAGGCGGCGCCTCCTTACCGTTCTTCTTGATGACATCGGTAATGGTGAAAGGGGAGTTTCTAATCTGTTCGAGCAGAGCCATTCCACGCTCCTTGTCCGTGATGGGGTCGATGCCACGGTTATCTTCTTCTTTCTTCGCCTTGGATGCTGCCGAACTATCCTTCTGCTTTTCCGCTTCAAGAATGAGTTCTTCTTCGCTCTTCCGAAGAATGGCCGAGAAGGTCGTGTCGCGGTAAACGGTTTTCAATTCCCAATACTGCTTGGGAACGAAGTTCTGTATCTCCAGTTGGCGGTTCACAATCAGTGCGAGCGTCGGCGTCTGCACACGACCGATGGAAAGCACCTGCCTGTTTTGCCCATACTTCATGGTATAAAGGCGGGTGGCATTCATGCCGAGCAGCCAGTCACCGATAGCGCGCGAAAGTCCGGCTTCATACAGAGGTTGGAAATCGGCGGCATCGCGCAGTTTGGCAAACCCTTCACGGATGGCCTCTTCCGTCAGCGATGAAATCCAAAGGCGCCTCACGGGGCAGCGTGCACCGGCTTTCTGCATCACCCAGCGCTGGATGAGTTCTCCCTCCTGCCCAGCATCACCGCAGTTTATAATCATGTCGGCATGCTGCATGAGGTTCTCAATCACATGGAACTGGCGTTCATAAGTAGGATTACTTATGAGTTTGATGCCGAAACGTGGCGGTATCATGGGGAGGCTTCCTAAACTCCACGATTTCCAGTTGGGAGTATATTCGTGCGGTTCTTTAAGCGTACAAAGATGACCGAATGTCCAGGTCACCTGGTATCCGTTTCCTTCGATGTATCCGTCTCTCTTATCTTTCGCTCCAAGTACATCGGCTATGTCACGCGCCACAGAGGGCTTTTCGGCAATACAAACTATCATTCTCTTTTTTTCTGTTTCAACAGGCGAAGATAGTGTAAACTAAAAGCACAAACAAATTTATTTAAGTATTAGGTTTTAGGTAGCAGGTATTGGTTGCGCTTTGGTGCCAATCGTTCCCCACCGGGGAACACCGTGTTCCTCACCGGGGAACGACCCGTTCCTCACCGGGGAACCATTCGTTGCATTTCCCAGAGTCAAATTAGCACAAATGTGAATGACGATTGCACAAAATTACTAACCGAATAAACATTCCCCACTATAATAAAAAACATCAGCGTTCGCAGATATACGGGAAAAGCCGTAATTTAGCAATCGGAGAAGCTGTCTTTCCCCGAAAAATGATAACTATTAAAACTAATCATATGGTAAAACAAATCTCAATGAAGCAAATAGCCTGCCTATCCCTGCTGAGTTCATCTGCGGCATATGCTGCCGAACGTCCAAACATCATTTACATCTTTACCGACCAACACACGGCAACCGCCATGAGTTGTGCCGGAAACCCGGATGTGTATACCCCCCAATCTCGACCGACTGGCAGCTGCGGGCATCATGCTCCAAAACGCTTACTGCACCGCCCCACTCAGCGGCCCTTCGCGGGGAGCCATGTTTACAGGTCGCTTTCCGGATGCCGCGGGTCTGTCTGTCAACGGAGCTCCGATGCCCGATTCGCTCAAGACACAAACTCTGGAAACATTGGTGAAAAATGCCGGATACGAATGTGCATACGGTGGCAAGTGGCACGTGCCCGAGCTCGATATTCCCGACAAGCAATACGGTTTCGACAATATCCATAAGCACAGTGACGACGGCCTTGCCGAAACATGCGTCGAATTCCTCTCGCGCAAGCACAACAAGCCTTTCTTCCTCGTAGCATCCTACGACAATCCGCACAATGTCTGCGAATATGCCCGCAGCCAGAACCTGCCGTATGGCAACATCAACACCCCCGAAATACGCAATTGTCCGGGACTCCCCCCAAACTTTGCCAAGAACCCTTATGATGCCGACGTCATTGAGAACGAAAGGGCAAACAACTTCAACGTCTACCCCACCGCCTCTTTCACCCCCGAAGATTGGCGCATGTATCGATATACCTATTATCGCCTGGTGGAGAAAGTAGACCGAGAGATAGGAAAAATTATCGACGCCATCGACCGGAACAATCTCTGGGAGAACACCGTTATCATCTTCTCCAGCGACCACGGCGACGGGATAGGCGCCCACCATTGGAACCAGAAATCCGCCTTGTATGAAGAGGTTGTCAATATCCCACTCATCGTAACCCTGCCCGGCAAGAAACATGCAGGCACCACCTTACCGCAACTCGTCAGCAACGTAGTTGACTTCTTTGCCACCATCTGCGACTGGACGGGTGCCAAGCTCCCCAAAGGCGCCGCCTGAAAGTCATTCCGCAAAGTAGCGGAAAGCGGTAATCCGCAGATTCCCCACCAGGATTACGTCATCACGGAAACACGCTTCGACGGCAGTAAGACGCGGGGCTGGGTAGTACGCACCGAACGTTACAAATATGTGCTCTACGACAAAGGAAGACATCGCGAACAACTCTTCGATATGCAGAACGACCGGGGTGAAATGAGAAATCTGATGATGGAAAACGCCTACGAGCAAGTGGCACAACAGCATCGCGACATTCTAGAGAAATGGATGAATACTTATAAAGTACGGCCGACGCGCCCGAAGCTGCATGATGTGCCGGGAAAGGTACTCCCACTAATAATGTGATTTATAGCGGTATGGGCATAAAAAAAGGAGTACCGCTGTACTCCAACCTTTGTTAACCTTAAATCTAATACTATGAAAAACACATTGCAAAGATACGGATAACTGAGAAATCCACAAATTATCCAAGAAAAAAAGTATGTTTCATAACATAGATTAAGAAAAAGGGGCGGAACGCATTTGCAGTTCCGCCCCTTTTTAACATTTAACTGATTGGATTATTCTTCATCCAACAAGATTTCGAGTATCTGGCAAGCTGCCTTCGCAACCGGAGTACCGGGGCCAAAGATAGCAGCTACACCTGCTTTGTAAAGGAAGTCATAGTCTTGTGCGGGGATTACACCACCGGCAATTACTATGATGTCCTCACGTCCAAGTTTCTTGAGTTCTTCGATAATCTGCGGAACCAATGCCTTGTGTCCGGCAGCCAGTGAAGAAACACCCACTACATGAACGTCGTTTTCTACTGCTTCGCGGGCTGCTTCGGCAGGAGTCTGGAACAACGGTCCCATATCCACGTCGAAACCACAGTCGGCATATCCGGTAGCAACTACTTTGGCACCACGGTCGTGACCGTCCTGTCCCATTTTGGCAACCATGATACGGGGCTGACGTCCCTCTTTCTTCGCAAACTTATCACACAACTCACAAGCACGCTTGAAGTCGCTGTCATTTTTACTTTCTGATGAATACACGCCTGATATAGTTCTGATTACTGCTTTATAACGTCCTACAATCTTTTCGCAAGCATACGAGATTTCACCCAACGTAGCGCGAACACGGGCAGCTTCCACTGCCAGTTCCAGCAAGTTACCCTTACCGGTCTTCACACACTCGGTAATGGCTTCCAGTGCCTTGTCCACTTCTGCCTGGTTACGCCCCTCTTTCAAACGCTTCAAGTTTTCGATTTGTTCCAGACGAACAGCCGTGTTATCAATCTCCAGAATGTCAATCGGAGCTTCTTTCTCCAAACGGTACTTGTTCACACCGACAATTGTCTGTGAACCACCGTCGATACGTGCCTGTGTACGTGCGGCAGCTTCTTCGATACGCATCTTGGGAATACCGGTTTCGATGGCCTTTGCCATACCGCCTAGCTTTTCTACTTCCTGAATTAACTCCCATGCCTTGTGAGCCAGTTCGTTAGTCAAAGACTCTACATAGTAAGAACCACCCCACGGGTCAACGTTCTTGCAGATGTAAGTTTCTTCCTGAATATAAATCTGTGTATTACGGGCAATACGTGCAGAGAAGTCTGTCGGCAATGCGATAGCCTCATCCAATGCATTGGTGTGCAAAGACTGGGTGTGTCCCAACGCAGCAGCCATTGCCTCGATACAAGTACGGCCTACGTTGTTGAACGGGTCTTGCTCGGTCAGTGACCATCCGGAAGTCTGGGAGTGCGTACGCAAAGCCAGTGACTTCGGGTTCTTCGGGTTGAACTGCTTCACAATCTTAGCCCACAACATACGTGCGGCACGCATCTTGGCTATTTCCATGAAGTGGTTGGTACCGATAGCCCAAAAGAAAGACAAACGCGGAGCGAATGCGTCGATATCGATACCTGCGGCTGTTCCGGCGCGGAGGTATTCCAAACCGTTGGCAAGCGTATAAGCCAACTCGATGTCTGCCGTAGCACCTGCTTCCTGCATGTGATAACCGGAGATAGAGATAGAGTTGAACTTCGGCATCTTCTGAGAAGTATATTCAAAAATGCCGGAGATAATCTTCATGGAGAATGCAGGCGGATAGATATAAGTGTTACGCACCATGAATTCCTTCAGGATGTCGTTCTGAATAGTACCTGCCATTTCTTCCAGCGTAGCACCTTGTTCCAAACCTGCATTGATGTAGAATGCCAGAATTGGAAGTACGGCACCGTTCATAGTCATGGACACGGACATCTTATTCAAAGGAATACCATCGAACAAAACCTTCATGTCCTCCAATGAACAGATAGATACACCGGCTTTACCTACGTCGCCCACTACACGTTCGTGGTCGGGGTCGTAGCCGCGGTGCGTAGCCAAGTCGAATGCTACGGACAAGCCTTTCTGACCGGAAGCCAGGTTACGGCGATAGAATGCATTGGACTCTTCGGCCGTAGAGAAACCTGCGTACTGACGGATTGTCCAGGGACGCAACGTGTACATTACCGAATAAGGACCACGCAGATAAGGAGGAATACCGGCAGCATAGTTGAGGTGTTCCATCCCTTCGAGGTCTTCTTTTGTATAAACAGGCTTCACTTCAATGTGCTCCGGAGTTTTCCAGTCGGCTTTGATGTCGTTAGCCTTTTGCCACTCAGCACCATTAGCGGGTTGGAAAGCAGCATATATATCTAAGTTTTTAAAATCTTTTCTCATCTTACTTCAAAAGTTTAGCGTTGAATTCCTTTAATATTTCGAGTACATTGACACGAACATGGATAAAGTTCTCGATACCGGCAGCTTTCAGCTCGCCCATGCAAGCAGGAGCACCGGCTACGATAAACATGGCACGACCATTCAGAGCCTTGAAAGCAGGAACGGCATATTCGGCATATTCATCATCACTGGAACATAATACCACGATGTCGGCCTTGACAGCCATAGCAGCCTCTACACCTTCTTCCACTGTGGGGAAGCCGAGGTTGTCGATTACTTCATATCCGGCACAAGCCAGGAAGTTGCAAGAGTACTGTGCACGTGCCTGGCGCATAGCCAAGTTACCGATAGTCAGCATGAATGCTTTCGGGCGTTTGCCGGAAGTCTCCGTCTGGAGGCGCAAAGCTTCAAATTCGCTGGCAGCACGGTCGAAGTTCAAGGTAGGAACATCTTTTTCGCAAGTGTCGTGACCGCCACAGCAGCAAGTTGCTTCCAACGGCTTCTTTTCACCTGCCTTTTCGTTGAAGTTCGGGAACTGGTTGGTGCCCAGCAACACTTCGCGACGCTGAGCTACTGCTTTATGACGAGTCTTATTGCTTTCGTTGACAGCAGCCTGTACCTTGCCTGCCTTTACAGAAGCATAGAAACCACCTTCTTCTTCTACAGCAAGAAACAAATCCCAAGCTTGCTTGGCGATGGATACAGTCAAGTTTTCAATATAATAAGAACCGGCAGCCGGGTCAATCACCTTATCGAAGTGAGATTCTTCCTTCAACAGCAATTGCTGGTTGCGGGCCATACGTTCGGAGAATTCGTCGGGAGTAGTATAAGTCTTGTCGAACGGAGTAACCGTCATAGAGCCTACACCCGCCAAAGCTGCACTCATGGCTTCAGTTTGTGTACGCAGCAAGTTTACATGTGCATCAAACAAAGTCAGGTTAAAAGTAGACGTTTCAGCGTGTATCTTCATCTTGGCGGCACAACGACATTCGTTGTTCGCTCCCTTGTTTTCGCAGTTGCGCAGACATTCCGGTGTATAGGAGGCTACGATGTTTGCCCACAACATGCGGGCAGCACGGAACTTCGCAATTTCAAGGAAGTAATTGGAACTGATACCGAAGTTGAATTTGATATTCTTGGCTACCACAGCAGCGGGCAGTCCGGTATCGATCAACTGGTTCATATATTCATTTCCCCAAGCGAGGGCATAACCCAATTCCTGGAAGATATATGAACCGGCATTGTTCAATGTCAGGGCATTGACATTCAGCACACGGAACTTAGGAAGAGCAGCAGTAGCTTCAATCAAGGCCTTGGCAGTAGCTACCATGTCGCCTTTCTCCTTACCCTTAGCCAACATCTTGTTGAAGTAATCGTAGTTGATAGAACCCTGCAACTTCGTAAGGTCATAATCTTTCTTCTGGAAGTAAGCAACCAAAAGTTCAGCCAACTCCGCTACATGTCCCTGACAAGTAGAGAAGTTCAGTTCCACGCATTCTGCGCAAATGTCTTTGAGCAAAGTTTCAATGTACTCTGCATTCAACTCTTTTGCCTTTACATGGAAAGAAAGTGAGTCAACGCCTTTGTTCAGGATGTCCAACGCCTTAGCATTGGCTTCTTTGGGATATTCCACCTTAATTTCCTGACGAACAAACCATTCGTTGTTATTCTTCTTAGTACCTCTGAGGTAAGGAAATTCACCGGGAAGAGCGTCTGTAGTTTTTAAACCTTCGAGGTCTTCCATGCGGTAGAAAGGTTTCACCTTAAATCCTTCGTTTGTCTTCCAAACGAGTTTCTTCTCAAAGTCCGCACCTTTCAAGTCGGCGGTCACTTTCTCCATCCACTTTTCAGTGGAAACGGGAGAAAAATCCGAGAAGAGTTTTTCTTTACTGTCTGCCATAGTTTATTTAATTAAAATATAATAAGATGAATAGTATTCATTTGTCGCTTAAGAGACTTGCAAATATACAGAAATACTTAAAACAAATAGTTTTTTTAAGCAAAATTCGCATGTGAAAGCGACTTCCTGCTAAATGAACTGCTTCTTCTACAATAATAGAAGATTACCAAACTTTGCATGAAAAACAAGATTTGTAAGAAGAAAAACAATAAAACCTTTGGCACATCCTCTTTATTAAGTAATTTTGCGCAAAATTTAGGAAATCGACATACAACAAGGTAATTATGGATTGGTTAGAAAGTCTTTTATGGGACCCTGCATCGGTCGCCCACATCGTTTGCTTGTACGCATTTGTTATCTCTGTGGGTGTATTGCTAGGCAAGATTAAATTCTTCGGGGTATCGTTAGGGGTGACATTTGTACTCTTTGCGGGCATCCTGATGGGACATTTTGGTTTTACAGGCGAAACTCATATACTGCACTTCATCCGTGAGTTTGGCTTGATTTTATTTGTATTCTGCATCGGCTTGCAGATAGGGCCGTCATTCTTCTCTTCTTTCAAAAAAGGGGGAATGACATTGAACATGCTTGCCGTAGGCATCGTGGCACTGAATATCGTGGTAGCGTTGAGCATCTATTATATAGATGGCAATATAGAGCTTCCGATGATAATAGGTGTGCTCTATGGTGCCGTGACCAACACCCCAGGTTTGGGTGCCGCGCAGGAAGCGCTGAACCAATTGAATTATACGGGTGATCCCATTGCATTTGGCTATGCCTGCGCTTATCCGCTTGGTGTGATCGGCATCATCGGCTCGATAATTGCAATACGGTACATTTGCCGCGTAAACCTGAAAAAGGAAGAGAAAGAACTCAATACTCAGGGGGCGGACATGAAACATATGCCGCATATGTTGCACTTGGAAGTACGCAATGAGGCTATCAACGGAAAGAAACTACTCCAGGTGAAGGATTTCCTGGGACGTCCGTTCGTATGTTCACGTATCCGTCACGAAGGGCACGTAAGCATTCCCAACCAGGATACCGTATTCTATACCGGCGACCAGTTATTCATCGTATGTTCCGAAGAAGATGCCGAAGCTGTAACGGCCTTTATCGGCAAAGAGATACAAGTGGACTGGGAGAAGCAGGATACGCCGATGGTTTCCCGTCGTATTCTGGTTACTAAATCCGAAATCAACGGAAAGAAATTAGGAAGTATGCATTTCCGGAACATGTATGGTGTAAATGTAACACGCATCAACCGTTCGGGTATGGACTTGTTTGCCGACCCGAACCTCATTCTTCAGGTGGGCGACCGCGTCATGGTGGTAGGCCAACAAGATGCAGTGGAGCGCGTAGCCGGTGTGCTGGGCAACCAATTGAAACGTCTGGATACCCCGAACATCGTCACCATCTTTGTCGGTATCTTCCTCGGTATTCTGTTAGGCAGTCTTCCTATTGCATTTCCGGGTACGCCTACACCGGTAAAGCTAGGTTTGGCAGGTGGTCCGCTGGTAGTGGCCATCCTTATCGGACGTTTCGGGCACAAACTGCATTTAGTAACATACACCACGATGAGTGCCAATCTGATGCTACGCGAAATCGGTATCGTGCTATTCCTTGCCAGTGTGGGCATTGAGGCGGGTGAACATTTCGTGCAGACTGTAGTAGATGGCAACGGACTGCTGTACGTGGGCTACGGTTTCCTTATTACGGTCATCCCTTTGCTGATTATCGGCATAATTGCCCGTTTCTATTGCAAAGTAAACTACTTCACCCTGATGGGACTGATTGCCGGTAGTAATACCGACCCGCCGGCATTGGCCTATTCCAATCAGACATCGGGCAACGATGCACCGGCAGTAGGTTATTCTACGGTTTATCCGTTAACGATGTTCCTACGTATTCTGGCAGGGCAAATGGTACTATTAGCCATGATGTAGTTCTATATACATAAATAAATCCGGGCGGTCATTTACTGTTTTTCTATTTCAGTAAATGGCCGCCCGGATTTATTTTAGTCGTAACTTATATATCTAAATCTTCAATTTCTTCCTGACGAACTCCTCTATATAACCAACCGTTTCGTCAATACCCAACACGGAAGAGTCTATGCAAAGATGATAAGTAACGGCAGCTCCCCAAGTTTTGTAGCTATAGTAATTGTAATACTCCGAACGTCTCTTATCCGCCCTATTCATTTTTTCTTCCGCTTCTTCTTTCGATATGGAATGCAGATGGCGCAAGCGTTCAATACGGTCTTCACGCGACGAAGAGATAAAGATATTGATGCTACGAGGATGTTCCCGAAGGATGTAGTCGGCACACCGGCCTACAAACAAACAAGACTTCTCGGAGGCTAATTTCCATATTACGTCACTCTGCACCTTGAAGAGTGCATCGTTACTCAGGCAGTTCGTCGTGGGCAGAGCCCCGTCACTAATAAAAGGGAATCGCATCCCAAACAAACCTCCGATAATCCCTTGTGAGGCTTTCTCGTCTGCTTTCTCAAAAAACTCCCTGCAAAGCCCACTCTCCTCTGAAGCCAGATTAATCAACTCCTTATCGTAAAAGTCGATACCCAGCCGGACAGCCAGTTTCTCTCCTATTTCCCGTCCGCCGCTTCCCAACTGACGGCCTATATTCACAACGTATTTTTCATCCATAGCTTCAATCTTATTGGTTTACTGCTAGCAAAAATAAGGATTTACCCGAACTCACAGGTATTTTTCTCGGAAAAGTTATTTGTCCAACAGTTATTTTCCGTATTTTGAGATTATAGTCAGACTAATCTATACAAAATGGCGAGAAATAGAATTCGCATCATTTTCTACAGTCTGTTCTGAAAAAGAATATAACACTAGCCCTATGAAGCATCAAAAAATCGTGAAACATCAAGAAGAAACACACCCCTTCACGGGTGGAATTATCGCCTAAAATTCCGTCCTATAAAGGCAGAATAATTCTTTCTGCTTTTACAGTGCATTTTTTCGTTGCCCCTCCTTTTTTTTACTCTTCCGCCCCCAGAATGGCGTCTCGCGGCACCTCAAAATGCAGAAAAGGACAAAATGCAACAAATTCGGGACAAAATGCAATAGTTTCCTGTATTATTAATCTCATATTTGCATCAGTCGCCAAGCCATTGACCCGAAAAATTTGAGTACTAACCTTGCCCTCCGGAGAGACACCGAAGAGTATAAACAAAAAAAGCGATATGAAGAGAAAAAAATGATTACTTCTATGCCGACAGCCCGGCTGATGCAGACAGAGCTACCGAAGCTCGCTGCTTTTGTACTGACTCTTGCCCTTGCCGCTTGTGCATCGGATAGATTTGACGGAAACAGCCCGGACGGAGCCAATGAGAACATCCCCTCACCATCGGCATCCTTACCATCGGAGATGGGCAAGAGTCTCCCGATACACGTCTTGATGCCCGTCCTGATGACAACTCCCGCCCCGTCACCCGCCTCGCCACCACAAGCGATGACGCTTGGGAAGACGGAGACTGCATCCGCGTCAGTACCACAACAAAGACGCAGACCGCGCTCACAGCGACCTATATATATAAGGTGGCAGGAGGCAACGGCACTTGGCAGCAAATCGATGCCGCCGGAGATACGTACCCGCTCTACATCGAGGACGTCGACCCGAAAGGAACCATCACCATCGAGACCTACGGAGGAAGCACTGCGTATGATGCCGCTACCGATTATGCTGACCAGAGCGATGCTGCTTCCGGAAGCAGTAATCCCGGAAGCAGCAACCCCGGCAGCAGCAACCCCGGAAGCAGCAGCCCCGGAAGCAGCCCCGCCACCCCGGCGCCCGATACTGCCTCAACAACCACCTCCTCTGCCCCGCCGCTACGCTGCACATCGCCGACGGTGCAGGTTTCCGCCGCGGACAGATTACCGGAATACTCAGCCACCAGCGCGTCAGCCTCGTGGTGAATGTGCTGACGGGAGACAGGCTGATAGATGCCGGAAAAGCGCAAATGATATTCGTCGGGGCAGGAGCATGCGGAGCCACGACACAGGATATCAATGCCTGGAATGCAGGGCTTACTCCCGCCGGAAGCGTCGGCACTGCCAATCCCGCCGGGAAGGCGTACCTCAGTTTCCGGGCCTTCGTGATGCCGGGAAACGTGCCGGGGGTACAAGAAGTAGTGACCCGCAGCAGCGCAATCACCGTCCCCGACCACCCCCTGCTGGGCTATTTCGTGTACAGTACCCGCGCCACCGACGGCAGCATCCTGCCCGGAACCGGTCGCCTGCCCATCTACTACAGCGTGACGCCGTCGGCTCCCGGGCAGCCCGCGCAGATATCCGCCGAAGCACGGCTCACCATCACCGCGGACTTCACCGACGTACACGAAATCATCGCCACCGCCACCCTCGGCCCTTGGGAGGAGACGGACTTAGGAGAGTTCGGCACCGAGGAGCCATAGCCCGGAAGGAACAAGCCGAAGAACAATTACCAGAACTAACAAAACATAGAATGATATGAAAACAGAAGATTCCACCATACAGGCAAAGATACTGCTCAGCATCTTCATCGCCCTTGCCGCCATCTGCTTCCTGATGGCCATGCTTACCTCCTGCCAGACCGACGACCTCCCGGCAACGACCCCGACGGCACGTACATCACCCTCAGCGCCCTGCAGGCCGACATCCTGCCGATGGGAGGCGATGTCACCGCCACCCGCAATGCCGCCCCCGCCACCCGCGCCACCGTCGACACCGACGCCGACGGCTACGACCTCGCCACCCACACCGTGAAGCTCAGCTTCGTGCCCGGCGACGTACTGCACCTCAGACTGAGCGTCTCGGCAGATGGCGGTTATACCTATACCCCACCTCTCCACCGCCACCCTGCAGACTGACGGCACCTGGACCCTCGGCCCCACCCTCGTCTTGCCGCAGCACATGCAGAGCCCGCACCTACTCGAAGCCTTCTACGATGGAAAAACCACCCCCTACACCAATGATACCGACTACGTTAATGCCTATAACACCGCCATCAATGGCAAGCTCTCTCCCACTGACGGGAAAACACGCTTTCACGACTTACTCAAGGCAAGCCTCGGCAACGGCACCATCACCCCCTCCCCCTCCGGCGCCCTCACCCTGACGTTCGCCCATAGCAGCGCCCTCGTCCGCATCACCGACATCGACAACCGCCTGAACAC
>JAJQAY010000009.1 GCA_021203515.1 Bacteroides sp.
ACTTTATATGAATCTGCAAATCTAAGGGAGCGTAGTCGAAGGATCTCTTCTCTTTGTGTATGCGTAGGGAAGGGATTCTTCGACTACGCTCAGAATGACAGAATGTTCTGTTTATCAACTTTTAACTCTCAACTTTCAACTTTCAACTTCTCCAAGACTTTCAACTTTACTACATGGTGCTGTCCACCGTTGCCTTGTACCATCCGTTTACTTTCACTCTCATTTGCGGTATATGTATTTGGCATTTATTTCGAGGTCGATGATGCTGCCTGCTGTGGACGAAAGTTGGATGTCGGCGCAGTCGAAGTTGGCGATGTGTCGGTCTCGCATGTACACCTCTATCCGCAGGCAATGGCCTTCGGGCGAGGGGAAAGCGCCGAACCAGTCGGTCACTATCATTTCCGTCTCCTGGTCGAGGTAGCCTTTGGGGCAGAGGACGATGGTTTCTCCTCCGGGTATGTTTTCGTCGCTGATGCGGTTCAGGGTGCCGTACGCATGGAATATGTAGGCCTCCGGGCCGGGCTGCACGGCGTGCGTGTCGGCGTTGGCGGGGTTCAGCCTAAGCCTCATGCGGCATATGGGACGCTCGTAGGGGACGGTGATGTTGTTCCGGTCGAGGCGTCCGCCGGCATGTATTTTTGTTCGTCCGTAGAAGAGGTCTTCCACGGGTCGGCAGATATCGCTGCCTTCGGTCATTTCTTTTAGTTGCATACATCCTTCACTCATGGGAGTGTCGGGTGTGCAGATGTGGTCTACTGCCGGGTCGGTGCTCCACGAGATGAATTCGAGGGAGTCTACGTCGGCGGGCATTTTTTCGATGGTGAAATGGCTTTGAGGGCCTACGGCTGCTATTTTCACCGTTTCTTCCCGATACTTCTTTGTTTCGCCCACGTGGTAGAAGTGGATGTTCATGTCCGCTTTCTGCCGTTCGTAGAAGCGGTTGACGCCTCCTTCGATGTAGCTGAAGTGGAAGTACATCTTTCCGGCGCACATGCCCAGGTCGTCGTTGATGCAGGCTGTGCAGAGCAGGAGGGAGAGTAATATCGGGGTTAGTTTCTTCATTGTTTATGAATTAAAAAAAAATACTAGTATTGAAACGCGGATTAACGCAGATTTTCGCAGAGGGTAATGTCGCACTGCATTTAGAATGATATTCTTTGCGCTAATCTGCGCTAATCTGCGTTTCAATTAAATATAAAGATTACTCCGTTGCCGGATGATTACATATGGATGTCGTTAACTACGAAATTCCAAGGAGCGATGCTAACTTGTACGTTCATACCGATAAGGCTCGTAATGATAGCTTCTTCAATGCTCTTTGCACCGATGCTGGTGATGGTAGCTCTAATCTGATAGAAGGTATTTCTTTCGGTAACCTTTTGAGATTTGCCTCCTACGTAGTTAGCCAGGTCGGCACGGTAGTATACTTTTTTGCCTTTGTTGAAGCGGATGAATCGCTTGCTGTTTTGTCTGCGTCATCCTTGGCATTATCTTGCACTGCTTTGACACGGTCAGCTAATCTACTGTCATCCTTGTTCAAACCATAGATAGCGGCTACTGCGTTTTCTACATTTTGTTGTATTGCAGCATCATTTCCTGCATTTGCTACATAAGTCATTAATGTTTTGAGGGGGTGTCACCACCACCAATAGCGGTTTCCCAATATTTATCATCTCCAACCGTTAATTTGGCACTTGCTGCCAACTTGTCGGCCAATGCCTGATAAGGCTTGCCTATACTTGGGTCATTGATAAGCAACTGTTGTTTGATAGTGGCTTGCGTACAGATTACGGTAGACGATGCGTCGTCGTTGGCATAGTTGGGAGTGCTATAGAAGATAGGTGCTTCCATGACGTTGTCTTCGACTTCATCAGTAACAGTAGTTGACTCGTTCTGTTTATAATTGATAAGTTGCTCTTTAAGAGAACCGTTCTTCAACTGCCATGTCAGGCGGTATTCTTTTGCGCTGTTGTCGTAGACATTGTTGTTGAAAGGTTTGTCTGTATCAGTCGTGCCCGAAGCATTATTTGCGTCTCCGTGGAATACATTTGTCCAAGCAGCTGTTGTAATATTCGTCATATTCCAGTCTTTGAATAGCGGATTGTCACCTGCTTTGAATGTGCTGGGGAAGTACCAGTCTTTATCCCATTGTGTGAAGTAAGATACTTTGCGGGGGATGCGTACTACTACGATGCCGTCTTCTTTGTCTTTTTCAGTACAAAACTCTACTTTTCCACATGCCTCATAGGCAGGGTCAGCCGTGATAAGCGCTGTGAAAGCCACTTTGGCAAGTTCGCGGTTGAGGACTACTTCTACGTTTTTGTTGCCAGCGGCGTCGCCAGCGTCACCGGTGCTAGCCTTGATGACGGATGAACCTGCCATAATGAATTTGCGGCCATTCTCTTTTGCTACATCATCAACTTTCACGGTCAGCCCGTTGATATAGCTTTTGCTCAGTTCGGCAATGTATTCCTTGATATATCTCTCGCTGTCCGGTCCGTGGTGGGCGAGCTTTTCAGCGTAGTCCGTTGTCATGACCGGGTCGTTGGCTATAACGTATACATTATCTCCCTGACGTACATTTGTGAAGCTGCAAACGTTGGATAATTGGCCTTGAGAATTACCTGCTTTGATAGCAGTATTATCATCTGCTGAACCTGCTACCGTCTTCACAGTCCAGTCGCCCACTTGTGCACCGGTGTGTTCGGGCGCCAATTCTCTGGCAAATACATAAGCTTTGTATACCTTGTTTTCATCGCCTACACCGTTGCTAACGCCGTTGGCAGCACGGGTAGCTGCGTCGTTCGCGCCTACAAAAGAGACAGAAATCGACTCCAGAGCCTCATTCTGATTGTCGTCACCCCCCACCATTGACGGGAGCGTCGTCTTTACTACATGCTGTCATTGCTAAGGCAGCCATCGTAATTGTAAAAAAACTTGTTTAACTTCATAATTACAAAACATTTAAAGTGAATAATTAATTTATATCTAAAACTCTAATAATTCTTTGTCTTACTACCCGCGTCCGGCTCGGCTTACCACCCGCGTCCGATGCGGATTACCACCCGTGCTTGACGCGGATTACCGTCCGCGTCTGCCGCACCTTACCGTGTACGGGTTCTTCTGCTTACCTGTAGAAGGCTCTTCTGCTTATCGGTAGAAGGTTCTTCTACTTATCGGTAGAAGGCTCTTCTGCTTACCTGTAGAAGATTCTTCTACTTATCGGTAGAAGCCTGAAAGGCTTCCATCTTATAGCCCAGGGCAACGCCCTGGGTACATAATGCCATCTACGTTTGCACCCTGTAAGGGCAAAAGCCCATCCACATTCTTATGCCCTTTCATGGCGTAGTTTGTGGGGCGTTCCTAAACCCAGGGCGTTGCCCTGGGCTATAAAATGAAAGGCTTTCAGCCTTAGGCTGCGCTATTATCACTCATCACTAATCACTCATCACTAATCACTAATCACTACCTACTCCTCCCTATACAGCTTCAACTTCTCCATTTCTCCGTTCATAAACGTGTATTGCATCAGGGGGAGATATATTGTCAGTCCGCAGTGCTGCGTGATGTCGAAGCCGTGCTCGCTGTCGGGGATAAATGACTCTGTTGCCGCCTGGTAGGTGACTATGCGGGGCAGGAGCTCGTCTAGCCTGGCGTTCTCGTCTTCCGTTCCTGTGCAGCGCACGTAGCCTGCCAGGTCGTGGAAGAGGTAGTTGTCCGCGCGGCGGTCGAAGTGCTGTATGACGCTGCGGTCTACGTATTCCCAGTGTTCCACGTGGGCCTCTACTTCGCGCAGCAGGTATTTCAGGGGTTTCAGTTCGCGGGTGTTGATGACGCTGATGCTGACGCCCGGGCTGTCCTTATAGTAGTCGTAGTAGGCCTGGGCAAACTCTTCGAGGGGCATCGACTGGCTGCAAATCACCCGGCACAGCTTGTCGTAAAGCGGTGTGAAGCCGGGCGAAATCATCTCCGTGCAGGAGGCTATGATGCAACTGGTCTTGTCTTTCAGTTCGTAGGCCACCTCCACGCCTGCCATGTGGCACGACTCGAAGATGATGAAGCTGAACTGCTTGTCCGGTATCTGGGCGGCAAACTCGGTGAGTTCCATCTCTTTCCGGTCGTCCATCGCCACGGAGCGCGACTTGATGAACATGCCTTCGGGCAGCCATCCGCTGCTGTGGGAGAACATCACCAGTCCGTATTCCACTGCCGGAAAGCGGGCGGTCATGGTGGAGAGCACGCGGCGGAAGGTGTACTCGGAAGCGGAGTTCTCGTCGGGTACGTTTCTACGACTACGAGGGTGTTTCCGATGCCGTTGGCGTTGGGCTTCACTTCGAGCAGGCGGCCACGCTGTTTTCGTCTGCGGTGGTTCCGTCTGTGCCTGCATCCTGATAGATGAGCAGATGGTTCTCGCCGCGTTCGGGAGCCCAGGCGTCGATGAGCGCCTGTATTTTCTCGTGCGACTCGTCGGCCAGGTCGTTGTCGGCGGCCATGTAGAAGAGCACGGTGCGGTTGGTGTTCTCGGTGTGGCCGATGACGGCTTCCTCGTAGCAAGAGGTTGCCACGAGGGGGAGCAGCATGGTGAATATGTTGATTAATCTGGTTCTCATTCTTCTTTCTCCTTTCTTATATCACGGTTTTTCTCCTCCACGGCGTCGGCCTTGCGGGGTCTTCTGCGGCGACGGCTTTTCTGCTCCGGTGCGGCTTCGCGGATGTAGACGGGCACTTCGACGCGGACGGTGTCGTGCTTCGTGACGATTTTCGTGAGGGTGATTGCATCGTACTTGGTGACGATTTTCGTCAGGATAACCGTATCGTGCACGTCGATGTAGGTCGTGTCGTGTACGGGGATGTAGGTTGTATCGTGTACGTCGATGTAGGTTGTATCATGCACGGGGATGTACGTCGTATCGTGTACGTAGATATAGGTCGTGTCGTGCACATCTATATAAGTGGTATCATGTACGGGGATGTAGGTCGTGTCGTGCACGGGGATGTACGTTGTATCGTGTACGTCGATATACGTCGTGTCGTGCACGATAATATCCATTGTATCTACGCGCAGGGCTACGTCGAAAGGTGTCTCTTTGATTTTGTAGCTGACGTTGACGGGTTTCAGTCGTCCGTCGCACTCACAGGCGCGGTGGCGGATGCTGACGTGCGCGCTGTCCATCCATTCCTCGTAGGGTATGTTGTTGATGCGGTAGTTCAGGTTGGGGAAGGGGTGGTTGGTCTGTCGCAAGATGGCGTAGGGGATGCCACCGTCGGCAGCGGTTTCCGCTTCGAGTGCTTTGCGGCGCAGGTACATGCGGTCGCTTTGGGGCCGTTGACGATGATGGGCGGCAATGCGACGGAGTCGGTCTCGCCAATGAGCCAAGGCTCGAAGTAGATGGAGCAGTCGGGCAGGAGGTTTACTTCCCTCATGTCGATGTTCATGTCGAGCAGCAGGCGCGAGTCGAGGCTTTGCAGGCAGTATAGCTCTGCGTATATGGTTTGAGCGTCACGCTTCAGCATGTTGCCCGTGGTGAGTGTCTTTTCCTCTTTGGGGCGCAGGGGGGGTGCACTGTCTGCCGATGCCGGTTTCAGGGTGTCGGCGGTTTGCCGCATACGGGCGGCAACCAGTGCGGCCGGCCGGCGTACGCTGTGTGCAATGGCTATGAGCGACAGCATGAACAATGATATGATCAGGATTAGTTTTCTCATTGCCGCTGCTTGTTTGATGAGGTATATCAGACTGACGGCCGCTTTGGTGGGGCCGAAGTAGTTGCTGTGGTAATGGTCGATGCGGTCGCCGCAGGTCTGGCAGTAGTACTTGTCGTAGTTGAGGTAGAAGTATCCTACGCCGATGTTGATGCCGAGGTTGAGGCGGCTGGTGAGTATCCACTGGTAGCCGTAGGTGATGCCTGCGCCGTAGATGCCTCCTTCGAAGCGGTAGTCTCGCAAAGCTCCGATGGGAAGTCTGCCGAAGTTGAAGCCGCCCACGGTGGCGTGCGCTCCGAAGTAGTGTCCTTTGAAGGTTTCGCTGAGCCAGTAGCGGTATTCGGGCTCGAAGAGCCAGTGCTTCATCTTGCGGTTGTTCTTGTAGGTGAAGGGGTTATAGTTGAAGCCCGCAGCAACGGTCATGTGGGGACGGAAACTGTATTCCGCACCGAGGTTGGGAGTACCGGTGAGCCAGTATAGACCATTGGTGCTGATTGCCAATTGTTGAGCCTCGGCCTTCGGTGCACTTATAAGTAAAGTGAACAGTAGGACAGAGGCTAATAGTAGCCTGCTTTTCATTCTTAATTATCGACTGTTTTGTTTGTATATAATTGTACTCTTTCTTTTAATGAAAGGGTCTGATAGGATTATTATATGTAATCATTTTATTACCAGTCTGTTGCAAAAAAAAGTATATGTGCAATATGTTTCTGAACTTTGAAAGAGCAGAGACATATTGTTACCATCTTGGCATAACCTGTTATACTATAATTCTTTAAAGAAAGACCATGCAGAAACAAGTGCAGAAACATCTATATGATAAGGGAGTAGCTTCCTGATTTTTATCAAAAGGCCGTGTCAGGGGTCTGAAAAGCCCATCTTCCTGTCATTCTGAACGAAGTGAAGAATCTCTTCTCCGTATATGCAGGCGAGTAGATTTTTCACTTCGTTCAGAATGACAGGATAGCAATTTTACATCTTCTGTATTCGATTCCTTTAATGATAAACAACAACTAAAGTTGAATAAAGCAATCAATAAGATGTTTAAAGTATTTATATTGTGATATTTTTAGTAAAATATTTGTTTATCTCTTTTTATCGGTATACTTTTGTCACACCAAATTATTCTGTAAACATATTTATCATTGCATATTAGGAAAGAAAAATAAAGAGTAATTAGGTAAGAGTACCCTTTCATTAAAAGAAAGAGTATGAAATATGATTGATTTTTTATCCTTTCATTTTATTGTTTCCAACTATCCATTACTATTCTGTTGGCCCTGTCTATGACTTGGTGGTCGAGGCTGGCGAGGTAGATGCGCGTCGTCTTTTCGGAGGTGTGCCCCATGCCTTCGCTGATGACGGATACGGGGATGCCTTTTTCGTAGGCGAGGGTTGCCCACGTGTGGCGCGCCACGTAGAAGGTCAGCGGGAAGTCGAAATTCAGCATGTTTCCTATCTGGCGGATGCGCTTGTTGAGCCGACGCTGGACGTATCGGTAGCCTTTATAGCTGTCGTTGCTGCGCAGCATGGGCAGCAGGTAGAGAGACGCGGGGTCGGCATAGCGGCGGAGCAGTGCTTGCAGGGGCGGCTCTATCTTGATTTGCAGTAGTTGGCCGGTTTTTCGGCGTCGGTAGATGAGCATGTTGCCACGTATGTTGGTCTGCGTGAGGTAGCACATGTCGATGAAGGCCATGCCACGGGCATAGAGGCTGAAAAGGAAGAGGTCGCGGGCAAGCTGGAGGTGCTTGTGCATGTCGTGCAGGTCGAACTCGGCGATGCGGGCGAGCTCTTTTTTGCTGATGGCGCGTTTAGGGGTTTTGCTTCCCCGGAGCCTGATTTTGTCGAAGGGTGCGTGCTGTGAACGGACGTAGCCGTCGTCGTCGGCCTTGTTGTAGATGGCACGTAGCTGCTTGATGTAGAAGGTGACGGTGTTTGGGTTGTTGCCGCGCTTCTCCAGGTAGGTTATGAACTTTTCGAGCATGGGCTTGGTGATGTCGTTGGGAGAAAGGTTGCGGTAGTTGCCGATGGGCAGGGCTTCGCCGAGGTCTTTAATGAAATGGGTGAAGGCGCTGATGGCGTTGCGGTAGTTGGCTGCCGTTCCGTACTTGCCTGCGGCTTTGAGCTCTTCGGTCAGGTAGGCTGCATAGACGAAGAAGCGGCTTAGGTCGTTTCGGGTCTTGTAGGCGTTCACGATGCCGTCGGCGGTATACTCCTTCCCCTTTTCGAGGGTGAGGGTTATCCTTTCGAGTTCTTCCTTTATATATATAAGGTATGAGTTGATTTCGGAGGCGGCAGTGATGGCACCGTGACTGCGACTGAGCATGACGGCTCTTTCTGCCTCTGCGTTGAACTCTGCTTCCCTCAGCCGGTAGGGGGTGTATATTTCCCTCTTCTTGTGGTTGTGGATTACTTGGATGATAAGCGGATACATATCGTCCTTGCCCAACCGCGAACGGTTGAGCCTTGCTTTAATAGTTGTCATTTTACTTTCTTTTTTATAAGTGAATACTCTATTTTTTAGCGAAAGTAAAACAACAACAGTCCGTAATTGATTGTTGAATGCCGGTCTGATACATAGTTTGTTTGCTGAAAAAGGGATTTCCCCTGCATTCGGTTAACAAAGGAATGTTGTAGGAGAAGTTGTAGTTTGTAGGGGGTAAAAGTAAAGATAATTATCGGGATATGGTAGGAATGTGTGAAAAATGTCATTTTGTATTTCTATTCGTAAATGCGCGGCGTATTTCTGCCTTGCGGGTAAGGTGTTGCCGAAAAACGAAACGAAAATCGGTAATTGGCAGGTGGATAGGTGGATAGCGAAATGTTTACAACTGAAATAGATGAAAAAGAGAGATGGATGTGGGTTTAACTTTGTTCCCCAGTGAGGAACG
Organism: Bacteroides sp.; assembly: GCA_021203515.1. GTDB lineage: Bacteria > Bacteroidota > Bacteroidia > Bacteroidales > Bacteroidaceae > Bacteroides. Next base: position 8,592 of record JAJQAY010000009.1, read on the forward strand.
GGGTGTTCCTCACTGGGAAACGAAGCGTTCCTCACCGGGGAAGTTAACTAATTCATCGGAGAAAGTTAACTTGATATGGGTGGGAAGTTAATAAGCCGACGGTACGAAGTTAACTTTCTTGCATAAATAGTGCATAATTGCGGGCCTTTTATGCATAAATGAGGTATTTATATTCTTGTTTTATACGCAAAATCTCTATTTCTTCTCTTCTTTGAAAAGTGAGATGCTGAGATATGAGGATAAAATGTTTCTTTTTGATGCATATATAGTTATATTGCAAGCAATTTGATTTTCCTCTTTGCTGTCGGAAATAAAAAAATGGGCAGGGATGCAGGCGGAATATTATTTTCTGTTTATCTTTGTCCCCGATAAAGAACCGGCGACGGACGCTTTTTTAAAAGCGAACGTGGCTTATGAATATACTTTTCGAACCATGCAACGCTCCTCTGAGGGCAGGCAATCGGTGGTGTCTCCAGGCGGGGATGCTGTTTTTCTTATTCCTATTATTATATAATCCATGCGCGTCGGCACAGCGTCTTTCCTTGAAGACCAATGTGCTGGAATGGGGTGTGCTGTCTCCCAACGTCGGGGCGGAATTTCTGCTGAACGACCAGATGACGCTGGAGCTTACCGTGTCCGGCAGCCCTTTCCGCCTGACAAACGATTTATACCTGAAACATTTCCGTCTGCAACCGGAACTTAAATACTGGTTCCTTACCTTGATGACGGGACATTACGTAGGGTTCACCGCTTTTTACTCCAATTATGACGCAGCCTTCGGCGGCAATGCATACTATGGCGAGGCTTATGCGGCAGGCTTCACCTACGGATACCACTGGATACTTTCGAGACACTGGAACCTGGAACTCTCCACCGGGGTGGATTGCTGCACTACCGCCAGGCAAAGTATGTGCCCGGAACGGAGCATGGAGACCCGAACGAGACGGGATGGCTGCCGGCACCGATGAAGGTAGGGGTGAGCTTGGTATATATTCTGAAGTAGTTATGAGTTATAAGTTATGAGTTATGAGTTATAAAGGTTTTATAGTAGGGATGTTACTGATGTGCATAGGCGCTACATTGCCGGTGTGTGCGCAGGAAGAAAAAGTGGAGATTACGGGTACGGTGATGGATGATGACGGTTATCCTGCCATGTCTATCGTTATCCGCGACAAGACGGAGCAGGGAGAGGTGTACGGTATTACCGACCTCGACGGTAATTTCACGATTAAAGCCGACCCGAACACAACACTGCACCTTTCCGGACTGACGTATGCGCCCAAGCTGGTGAAGCTGAACGGAAAGAAGAAAGTGAATGTGGTGGTTTCGTTCGACTCGCAACTGCTGAACGAAGTGGTGATTGTGACAAAGCGAGTGGTGAGCAAGCTGACACCCGAACCTACCGACATCGAGATTGTGGGAAACCAGTATATTCTCCGTCCGAAGGTGAAGATACCCAAAGAGATGTTCAAGCCTGACTGCCGCGTGGTGGTGCAGCCGATGCTGGTGAACCAGACGCGAAAGATCCAACGCCTCTTCCGCCCGGCAGTGGTGACGGGAAAGAAGTATGCCATCGCCCTGGAGCGCATGATGGAGTTCGACTTGACGCGCGACCCGCTGAACAAATATTATGAAGACACCAAGCGCGTGGACGGCAACGAGGTGGTGGCATACGTGGACTCGCTCTATATGGATAATCCGGACGACGAATGCCGTTGCGACATCTACATGTATTTGGTGAACTATCGTAAGGTGACTTATGGAGATACGATTATCATAGCCCGCGGCACGGTAGACCCGATGCGCTTCTTTACCTATAACATTACGCCGCAGAAGATTGAGGACGAGAAACTGGCGCCCCGCCCCATCAAGCAGATGAGGGGCGACAAGGGGCAGGTGAACCTGACTTTTGCCGTAAACTCGGCGAAGATTGACGACGCCGACCCCAACGATGCACTGGAACTGGAAAAAAATGCGCACCCGTCTGGCGTATATAGATAACGACCCGAACTCGGAATTTATGGCATTCAGCATCACGGCGATTTCCTCGCCCGAAGGCTCCTACCAACGGAGCCTGGAACTGGCGCGGATGCGTGCGGGTACTGCCAAAGAGACGATTATGAAGTCGCTGCAACCTGCCACGGTGAGCGCCATGCGCGACAGCATCACCGTCAGCGCCCGGGTAGAGTCTTGGGAGAGGGTGGCCGAACCGATGGAGGCGGACTCCCTATCGGCCGCGGAAGTGAGAGAGGCGATTGAACAATCGCCGAAGAGCGTGGAGGCGCAGTATCGCAAGATTGCGGGATTGCCCAATTACCGCTCGGTCATTATCCCCGAATATATGCCGAAGCTGAGGCGCGTGGAGTACAGCTTCAGTTACTCGACACTGCGCTTCCTGAGCGACCAAGAGATACAGCAACTCTATCAGGAAGACTACAAACGGCTGACGGAATATGAGTTCTGGCGCTTGTATGCCAAGGCGGAAACGGACGAGGAACGGGAGAAAATATGCCGGCAGGCACTGGTAACTTATCCTAAATTCATATTGATGGCGAATGAGCTGGCGGTGATACTGATAAAGAAGAAGCAGTCGGATATGGAACTGCTGAAGCCTTTCCTGAACGACTCTACACCGCAGCCGATTTTGCACAACCAGGTGATTGCATTGCTGGCACAGATGGACTATGTACATGCCGACTCGATAGCGTCGCTGCTGAAAGACAACCCTATGACAGCCGACGTGAAAGCCATTACGGGTGCATATAACGGTGACTATGAAACGGCCTACGAGCGCTTCGGTGCAAAGGGAGGCGTAAACGAAGTGGTGTTGTTGCTGGCTCTGAAACGCAACCAGGAGGCACTGGACAAGGCGGATGAATTGCCGGAAGAGGTGGCGCTGACCTATTATCTGCGTGCGGTGGCCTCCAATCGTCTCGACAAGCTGATTGAAGCATTCGCCAACCTGAAAAAAGCGTTCTCCATAGACCCGTGGCTGAAAGACATTGCCCGGATTGACGGTGACGTGACAGACCTGATGCAGCAAATGGAAGACGAGAAGAAGGAGAAGGAAGAGGAAGCAAAGAAGAAGGCTGCCGAGCGTGAGAGTGCTACCGGAGAAGAACAAGTGACTAATGAGGATAGTATAAATGATGAAACAGAGAAGGATGGAACAGAGAAAACGGAATAACCACTACCGGAGCGTGGTGATGGCTCTGCTGATGGTTTGCCTGCCTGCCGGAATGCTGGCATAAGAAAAGAACGACAGTGTGGTGCACAGGGATAACAACATCAAGGCGTATGACTATATGATACCGAAACGGCGCGGTGCCGACCGCTTTGAGTCGAAGACGGGGACGGAACATCTGTTCTTCTCGGCAGGTGCGGGGATGACTTGGCTGCTTGACATGGGCAGCGGACACAAGGCACACGGGCCGAAAGCGTCGTTCTATGTGGGCAACTGGCTGACACCCGTGGTGGGTGTGCGCGGCGGAGTGGACTATGGCATGTGGCGCGGAGCGTCCGATATGAACCTGATAGGGCTGATGCGGACTACCTGATTAACATCAGTGCATTTGCCGCCCGCTATAATTCGAGGAGGTTGTTCGAAGTAATAGCCGTGCTGGGTGTCAGCTATCAGGCAGGCATCACGCAGGGAAGCGGGGCCATTCATTCATACGGATTGCACGGTGGTTTTCAGGGAAAGTTCAATGTCTCTCCGGCATTTAACTTGTTTATCGAACCCCAACTGACGATGTATCCCGACCGGGTGGACAATGCTTTTTCGTGGAGAAGCTACGACCTGGCAGGGTCTATCATGATAGGCCTTACCTATAAGCCTTCGGGGTTCAGTCAGTCGTGGCTGTTGCGCGAGGGGTTTGCCTCTATTGCGGCGGGAATGGGAAATACGGGAGACATGCTCTTCAATACGGAGTTTATGCTGGGCAAATGGCTGGAGAAGGAGCACATCAATGGTGTACGCATAGCAGCGGGAAGTACCACGGCATTCCTCGAAAACCATGACGGCAGGGGAGACCGGGATTTCAATGTCAACCTCTGTGTGGATTATCTCTGTAACTTGTCTAATCTGTTTTCGGACAGGAAGACGCACCTCTTCGAGTTTATCGTAGCGGGCGGCATCGGCAGTTATTTTCCCGAAGCGGAAGAGTCGCCGGCAGCGGTGATACTGAACGGACGCCTGGGCTTTCAGGGACAAGTAGCCGTTTCGGAGCATGTAGGCGTGTGGGTGGAACCGAGAATAAACATCTTTAAAGACAGAAGTTACCGGTCGGACTTGCAACAACCGATACGCGGGACGGTAGGAATTATGTTCGGAACGAGCTATAAGTTTTAGATATTACCATAAAATTTTTCGGCCAAGCGAGTCCGAAGATTTTATTTGTTTGTTTGCGTCGCCACCTAATGTGTTGTGAAATACTTGTGGCGAGACTCGGGTCCTCTGCTCTTTCTTCTAAGGGCATGGGACTTTTTTAGTTCACCGCAGAGGACACAGAGTCTCACGGAGTTTTTTCCTTCAGGTGATGACAAACAAGGCTGCTTGTCATTCAGAGCGAAGCGAAGAATCTCTTCTCTAAGTACATGGCTACACTGCATAAAAGGGAGTAGATTCTTCGCTTCGCTCTGAATGACAGATAGTGTTAGTTAATCATCGCAGGAAGAGAAACTCCGTGAGACTCTGTGTCCTCTGTGGTGAAATCATTTACTCTCGTTGCCGCAACGGTCTACAGCAGTGACGGCGAAATACTTGCGGGCCGTCCAAGGGCGGATAGGGGCATAGATGTACTCCGTTCCGCGTACACGCTGCGCCAGGATATTCTCCGGATTGGATGTATCTACGGGATAGGTGTCGGAACCGTAAATCACGTAGGTTGGGGTGTTCCGCTTGTCGTTGTCGGTGGCGGGCTGCCAGGTGAGTTTCCAATAACCTTCGGCCTGCTTCTCGACAGTGAGGCCCTGGGGAGTGGTGGGAGGAATGTTGTCAATCCACGGCATGGCCGGTTGCAGGGCGGGGGCGGTGTAGTAGTCCTCTTCGAGTATGTCATATAATTCTTGCGTGTTGTCCATCAGGTACTTCACGCGGTAGTGTCCCTGACCTGCCAGTCCGTGGGCGCGGGTGAAGTTTATCTGGCGCTCCACTTCGTCTACCGTCCAGTCGCCTTCGCGCGGGTCGAGGAAGTAGATGCCCAGGCCGGGAATGATTTGGCGCCCGTTGCTTTGCTCCTGCCAGTCGAGGGCAAAAGGATAGAAGCCGTTGCCGCGGAAGTACATCATGGGGTAGACCTGGTCTTGGATGCCTTCGCCCAGCCAGCCCTGCACGTCCTGATAGACGGTGTTGAAGGCGTTCCATCCGCGTGAAGAATAACGCGAAGTGTCGCGGTACTTGCCCACCGGGCAGGTACTTATCTTTACCCACGGTTTCAGGGCTTTTACGCCTTTATACAGATAGCGGACAATTTCCGTGATATTGTCCCGCCGCCACTGGGCGAGGTCGCGCCCGTTGCCGTACTTCCGGTAATCATAGTTGTCGGGGAAGTGCGTGGCGTGCTCCGGATAGCGCAGGTAGTCGAAGTGCACACCGTCTACATCGTAGCGCTCTACCACTTCGCGGACGAGACTCATCAGATATTCCTTGGTTTGCGGATGTCCGGGGTTGAGGAAATACTCCCGCTTGTAGGGAACACAGATGGCGGGTTTCCGCTTGGTGACGGATTCCTTGCCGAGCGCGGCAACATGCTTGCGGTTGCCCAGCGGGATGGCAACCATCCATGCGTGGCATTCCATTCCCCGCTTGTGGCACTCTTCTACGGCAAAGGCAAGCGGGTCGTAGCCGGGATTGCCGCCGGTCTTTCCGGTGAGGATGGAGTTGAAGGGCTCGATGGACGACCGGTAGAGTACATCTCCGCGCGTCCGTGTCTGAAAGAGTACGGTGTTGAAGTTGGCGGCCTTCAGCCTGTCCAGTATTTCTATGAGTTCCGCTTGCTGCTTGCGGATGCCTTCGGGAGAAGTGGCGCGGGTGGCGGGCCAGTCGAGGCCATAGACAGCGGTAATCCAGGCGGCACGCACTTCGTATTTGGGCAACTGCTCGGCGGAAAGGAGGAGGAGAAATGCGATATATAATAAGGTGAAGACGATTCGTTTCATTTGGAAGATAAATTCTTATTTATTGTTCTTTTTGACGGTGAAGATAAGTAAAACCCTTGATAAACTTGTGCCGTTTGCTTAGAAACTATTACATTTGCATGCATTAAAAATAGTCACACGTCATGATTACATTTACGCTTTGCCTGCTGGCATTGATAGCGGGTTATTTTGTTTATGGACGTTTTATTGAGCGTGTTTTCGGACCGGACGACCGCAAGACGCCTGCCCTGACACGGGCGGACGGAGTGGACTATATCCCGCTGCCTACGTGGAAAATCTTTATGATACAATTCCTGAACATTGCGGGGTTGGGGCCTATCTTCGGTGCCATCATTGGGGCCAAGTTCGGAACGGCATCCTATCTGTGGATAGTGCTGGGTAGTATCTTTGCCGGTGCGGTGCACGATTATTTTGCCGGTATGCTTTCCCTGCGTCATGATGGGGAGAGCCTTCCGGAGATTATCGGTCGCTATCTGGGGCTGACCGCCAAGCAGGTGATGCGCGGCTTTACCGTTCTTCTGATGATATTGGTGGGCTCCGTATTTGTGGCTGGACCTGCCGGACTGCTGGCAAGCCTGACGCCCGAAACGCTGGATGCCACTTTCTGGATTATGATTGTTTTTGTTTATTATGTGCTTGCCACGCTGTTGCCCGTAGATAAGATTATCGGGAAGATATATCCGCTGTTCGCCATCGCATTGCTTTTTATGGCGGTGGGCATTCTGGTGATGCTCTATGTGCATCATCCGGCGTTGCCGGAACTGTGGGACGGATTGCAGAACACGCATCCCAATGCGGCTGCGCTCCCCATCTTCCCCATCATGTTCGTAAGCATCGCATGTGGTGCCATCAGTGGTTTTCATGCCACGCAAAGCCCGTTGATGGCGCGTTGCATGACGAGCGAGCGCCACGGGCACCCCGTCTTCTACGGAGCCATGATAACCGAGGGTATCGTCGCCCTTATCTGGGCTGCCGCCGCCACTTATTTCTTCCATCGGAACGGGATGGGAGAGAATAACGCCGCCGTTATTGTCAATGCGATAACCAAGGAATGGCTGGGCACTGTGGGCGGCATACTGGCTATCTTGGGAGTGATTGCCGCTCCCATCACCAGCGGTGACACGGCATTTCGTTCGGCACGGCTTATCGTTGCCGATTTCCTGGGGATGGAACAAAAGTCAATGCGCCGGCGTTTAATTATATGTGTGCCGATGTTTCTCGTGGCTATCGGGCTGTTGCTGTACAGCTTGCGCGACAAGAACGGCTTCGATATGATTTGGCGCTACTTTGCATGGGCCAACCAGACCTTATCCGTCTTTACGCTGTGGGCTATAACGGTGTATCTGGCGCGTGCCTGGAAAGCCTATTACCTGACGTTGATACCTGCTTTTTTCATGACCTGTGTCTGTACGACTTATATCTGCATAGCTCCCGAAGGTTTCGGGTTGCCTCACATGGTTTCTTACGGTATCGGGGGAGCTAGCGTGCTGATAGCTATGGTGTGGTTCGTCGTCTGGAAGTTTAAACAAGCTAAAACTCTTAATTGATGAAGAAAATAAAGAAATCTACCGGGCTGACTATAGCCCTGCTTATTTATGTTTCTGCAACTGCGGCTTATTTCCTTCCGCGTAATACGGAAATCAGTAATACGGAGAAATACGTCACGGTGGCGGCTTCGTATGTCATTGTACTTGTGTTGTGGCTGGTGCTTCGCAAGAAGGAGGAGTTGCAGCGGAAACGTCGTGAGGAAGATGAGAAAAGGAAAGAACTATAATTATTCACTCAAAAATTGAAACAAGATGAAAAGACTAGCATTACTTGTATGCCTGCTGATAGGCACTTTGGCTGCCCATGCGCAGTTTGAAAAGGGGAAATGGTTTGTTAATCCTTCCATTACCGGATTGAACCTTTCATATAATACGGATACGAATAAAGCCTCCTTCGGACTCGAAGCCAAGGGTGGTGCGTTCCTGGTAGATAATGTGGCGTTGCTGGTGCGTGCCGGTGCCAAATGGCAAGGCGGTGGTACGGATGTCTATACGCTGGGTGTTGGCGGACGTTACTACTTCGATGCGATTGGCGTTTTCCTGGGAGCCGACCTTAACATAAACCGTTGGGATTGGGACGGAGGTGACAGAACCCGTATCGGTTTCGGGGCGGAAGCCGGTTATGCTTTCTTCCTCTCGCACACGGTGACTATCGAACCGGCTGTTTTCTGGGATGTCAATAAAGACCGTTCGGAATTCGGACTGAAAGTAGGGTTTGGTTTCTACTTCTGATAGTTGGAAAAATCCGGAATATTCTTTGCTTCCTATTTATTTTAGCTTTACTTTTGTAGAAATAAAAAACAGCAACAGTATGGCTGAAAAATCATATAAACCGCAAAAAGATAAACCAATGCAAGTTAATGAACCTGCAGCCGTTTATCAACGTGTGCCTGCAGGAGAAGCCGCATTGTATGTGCCTACCGAATATGAGCAGGAGATAATCATGTGTTCTGAAAAGGATTTGGAGGAAGGTCGATACTGTACGCAGGAAGAAATGGATAAAAAAGTGGCAGAATGGCTGAGTTAGAAATAATTTGGTCTGATACTGCATCTGCTGTTCTTCATAAAATTCTGACTTTCTATAATGTAAGGAACGGGAATACGAAATATAGTCATTCAGTTTACGCTATGGTGAATGATATGCTGAGGTTGGTGGCTAAGTATCCTTATATGTACAGAGCTACCTTTATACCTGACGTTCGTGTTTTTCACTGTGATTACTTTAGGATATATTACAGAGTATTGGAGAAGTCTATTTTTGTTGAGGCGGTTTTTGATACTCGGCAAAATCCGGAAAAGGCTCCTTTTGGAGAAACTTAAAAATTAGAAGTCAAGCGCTTATACAAAACGTCCCGTTTGCTATTCGGCAAGCGGGACGATATTTTTCTCATTCTGTTCTTTTTGGTTACTTCAGCTTTTCTTTCAGGAACTGTCCCGTATAACTCGTTTCGCATGCCGCTACTTCCTCCGGTGTGCCGGTGGCTACGATGTACCCGCCTTTGTCTCCACCTTCGGGACCCAGGTCGATAACGTGTTCGGCACACTTCACTACATCCAAATTGTGCTCTATGATGACGATGGAGTGGCCGCGACGTATCAGGGCATCGAAGGCTTCGAGCAGCTTGCGGATGTCATGGAAGTGCAGGCCAGTGGTAGGCTCGTCGAAGATGAAGAGCGTAGGGTCGGCTTTCTCCATACTTAGATAGTAAGCCAGCTTCACGCGCTGGTTCTCGCCACCGGAAAGGGTGGAGGAGGATTGCCCGAGCTTGATATAGCCCAAACCGACGTCTTGCAAAGGCTGCAAACGTTTTACGATTTTCTTCTGTCCGTGCAAGGTGAAGAACTCGATGGCTTGGCTGACTGTCATTTCAAGTACGTCATAGATGTTGGCGTCGTGAAACTTTACTTCCAATGTATCCGCCTTAAAGCGTTTGCCGTGACAAGACTCGCACTCCAGCACAAGGTCTGCCATAAACTGCATCTCTACCGTGATGGTGCCTTCGCCCTTACACTCTTCGCAACGGCCGCCTTCGCTGTTGAAACTGAAATGTCCGGCACTGTAACCCATCTGCTTGGCAAGCGGCTGCTCCGCCCATAGTTTGCGGATTTCGTCGTAAGCCTTGATGTAGGTCACGGGGTTGGAACGGGAGGACTTGCCGATAGGGTTCTGGTCTACAAACTCCACGTTGCGCAGGTTGCGCAAGTCTCCGCCGATGGAGACAAACTCGCCGGGACGTTCGCTGCACTCGTCCAACTCGCGCTTCAGGGCACGGAAGAAGATGTCGCGCACCAAAGTACTCTTACCTGAACCGGATACGCCGGTCACTACGGTCATTACATTCAGCGGGAAACGCACGTCCACACCTTTCAGGTTGTTTTCGCGGGCACCGGTAATTTCGATATATTGGTTCCACGGGCGGCGGCTTTCGGGCACGGGAATTGTCTCTTCGCCCAGGAGGTAGCGGACGGTGTAGCTGTCGCTGCCTTTCTGCAAATTCTTCATGTCTCCCTGGTAGACGACTTGTCCGCCCAAGCGTCCGGCTTTGGGGCCGATGTCGATGATGTAATCGGCAGTACGGATGATTTCTTCGTCATGCTCTACAACGACCACTGTGTTGCCCAGTTGCTGCAACTGGCGCAGTACGTGTATCAGCTTGTCCGTGTCGCGGCTGTGCAGCCCGATGCTCGGTTCGTCGAGGATATAAAGGCTGCCTACCAGGCTGCTTTCCAGAGAGGTGGCGAGGTTGATGCGCTGGCTTTCACCACCGGACAGGGAGTTGCTGAGGCGGTTCAGGGTAAGGTATCCCAACCCTACGTCCAGAAGGAATTGGATGCGGTTGGTGATTTCCAGCAGGATGCGGCGGGCAACGTCGGCATCGTGGCTGTCCAGCTTCAGATTGTCGAAGAAGAGTTTCAGTTCGGTGATGGGCAAGTCTACCAGTTCGGAGATATTGCGTCCGCCTACTTTGACGTAGCCCGCTTTGGGCTTCAACCTTGTGCCGTGGCATGTGGGGCAAAGGGTTTTGCCGCGGTAACGCGCCAGCATGACACGGTATTGTATTTTGTATTGGTTCTCCTGCACCATCTTGAAGAAGGCGTTGATGCCTTCGAAATAGCGGGTTCCTTCCCATAACATCCGGCGTTGTTCGTCCGTCAGTTGGTAGTAGGGAGTGAAAATGGGGAAGCCGGCCTTTTCCGCACCGCGTATAACCATGTCCTTCCATTCGCCCATCTTGTCGCCGCGCCAACACACTACGGCGCCGTCATATACGGAGAGCGAACGGTTGGGAATGACCAGATGCTCGTCGATGCCGATGACACGGCCGAAGCCTTCACATTCGGGACAGGCTCCGATGGGAGAGTTGAAGGAAAACATCTGGTCGTTGGGCTCTTCGAACGTGATGCCGTCTGCCTCGAACTTAGTGCTGAAACGGTAGAGGCAGGTGGTGCCGTCCGATTGATAGAAGCGCAGTAGACAGGTACCGTCGCTTTCGTATATGGCGGTTTCGGCTGAGTCTGTCAGGCGGCTGATGGCATCCTTTTCCTTCGATGCCGTCATGCGGTCTATCAGCAGGAATATCGTATCGCCTTTTTTAGGCTTGTATTCATCGATGCGTATCATTTCACCGTTCACCTCCAACCGATTAAAGCCCTGCTTCATGTCTATCTCCAGTTGCTGTTGAAGTGTGCGGTCTTCGCGCAGCAATATCGGGGCGAGCACTGTGTAGCGGGTACCTTCCGGATATTCGAGCATACAGTTCACGATGTCTTCGGTGGAATGCTTCTTCACTTCTTGTCCGCTGACGGGGCTGAACGTGCGGCCGATGCGGGCGTAAAGCAGGCGCAGATATTCGTAGATTTCGGTCGACGTGCCTACGGTGGAACGCGGATTGCAGCTGCTCACCTTCTGCTCGATGGCGATGGCGGGTGGTATGCCTTTGATGAAGTCACATTCCGGTTTGCTCATACGCCCCAGGAATTGGCGGGCGTAGCTGCTGAGGCTCTCCACATAGCGGCGTTGTCCTTCGGCATAGATAGTATCGAATGCAAGTGAAGATTTGCCGGAACCGGACAAGCCGGTGATGACTACAAGTTTATTACGGGGGATTTCTACATCAATGTTCTTGAGGTTATTGACACGAGCTCCTTTTATGATAATAGATGTATTTTCTGCCATGATTAGGTCACTTAAGTGATTTTGAATTTGCAAAGATAACTACTACCGCGAAAAATCCTATCAGATTGGCAAGGTTAAGATTTGTTATACTTTCTGATGACTGCAAATTATCTTTAAATAAAAGCACTAAATTCGCCTTTAATTCCTTAATTAATTATTGACATGATAAAGCGTAATGCTAAATGGTTACTTTTTGTGTTGCTGCTAGGACTGGCTCCTTGCATTTCGGCTGCCGACCTTCATAAGGAAATGAAGATACAACTGAATGATACGGCACAGATAGAGTAGATGTATGATAGTTTGATATCCCGTTATTACGGATTGGGAAATATCGACAGCCTTAAACTGGTGACCTATGAATATATGGACTGGTGCCTGAAATGCAATAAGCCGGAAAACCGTTATATGAAATGGCGTCAATATATCCAGCGTATGACTGAGAAAGGGATGCAGGAAGAGGCCATTGCCGAAACCGCCCTCCTGCATCAGGATGCCGAACAGGCAAAGAGCAAATACGGGCTGGCTTGCGGTGAAATGTGTATCGGATATAATCATCGTGTCTTTTCCAATAATGTGAAACTGTGTATCGAATGCTATAATAATGCCCTGAAACTTTTTGAAGGCGGCAAGTATTACCGGGATGCTTATGTCGTATTGCTTAATATTATTCAGACCTATCTATCACGTAGTGAGTATGCCGAAGGTCAAAAGTATCTGGACAAGTTGGAACAGTTGGAAGAAAAACTGAGTAAGGAAAAGGTCGAAATAGATGCGTCTTTGCATTTGCGCTTTTATGAGTTTCGCGTAATTATCTTATTGGCGAGTGAAGGCAAAGAAGCCGCTGCCCCATTTATAGAGAAAACCGACCGGTACTATCGGCAAAATCCCGGGAGTTCGACTCCAGAGGCATGGTTTGCTTATAAGATAATGTGTTGCCGTATTCTGGGGAATTTGAAAGGAAATATCGCTTATGTGGACTCTCTGATGAATTATCAGAGTACAGTGGGGATGTGCTATCCTTATAATTATGTGATGAAAGCCGACTTGCAGGCACAATTGGGAGACTACCGTGCGGCTTATCACAGTTATGCAACTTATGCACAGGTGAGTGACTCCATACGTAAAGTCGAGTTGGATGAACAGCTGAATAAATATACCGCCCAGTTTGAGGTAGACCGGCTGAAGATGGAAAAACTGGAACTGAGTGTCAAATCGAATAAGGATAAGCTGACGATGGCTTTGATTGGCGGCGGGGTGATTTTGGTTTTGCTGTTGCTTATCACCTATCTGTATATCCGCAGTCTCACGATGAATCGTAATCTGGAAGCCGCACGCAAGGCGGTGCTAAAAATGAGCCAGGTCAAAAGTTCCTTTATCCAGCATATCACCCATGAAATACGTACTCCGCTAAATTCGATTGTCGGCTTCTCTACATTGTTGGCAGAGGGAGGATTAGAAGACAGCGAAAAGAAAGAATATGCAGCTCAGGTGGGGAGTAACAATACTTATTTGCTCGGTTTGATGGAGAATATCCTGACGATTGCCGATATGGACTCGCAAATGCTGAATATGCCGAAAGAAGAGGTAAATGTAAGTGCATGTTGTGAGGAGTGCGCCGAACATTTCCGCCCTGCTTTGGGAACGGATGTCAGATTGGAATGCATACCTTCTCCGAATGTTTCTACTGTTTATGCTGTCCGTTAGTGGTTGAAGATTGTGTTGATGGCTTTGCTGGATAATGCAGTGAAGTTTACGGAGAAAGGGTTCATTCGTGTTTCTTATAAAGAGGATAACCCCCGTCATATGCTGTGTCTTATGATAGAAGACTCCGGTATCGGTATAAACCAGGAGGATACCGAACATATCTTTGAACATTTTTTAAAGTAGATACTTTCACAAAAGGTTCGGGACTGGGCCTTGCCATTGCCCGTGAGATTATGGATATGGCAGGTGGTTGTATTTATCTGGATAAGACTTATCAGGACGGTTGCCGCTTCATTGTAGAGTGGCCGTTATAGAACTTTTCCCGTTTTATTTACTATCTTTGCCGCAATAAAACATCAGAATGAAATGAAAGCAAGAACCCTTCTCTTTTTATTGTCTTTGTGCCTTTTGCCGTGGATGGCAAAAGCGCAATCATCATCTTCCGTATATCCAAAACGTGAATTTCGTGCAGCATGGATACAAGCAGTGAACGGACAGTTCCGCGGCGTTCCGACCGAGAAATTGAAACAGACATTGATAGACCAACTGAATTCATTGCAGGGAGCAGGTATCAATGCTATAATATTTCAGGTGCGCCCTGAGGCCGATGCACTTTATGCTTCGCAATACGAACCGTGGAGCCGCTTTCTGACCGGAGTGCAAGGCCAGGCTCCTGTACCTTATTGGGACCCGATGCAGTTTATGATTGAGGAATGCCATAAGCGGGGAATGGAGTTTCATGCGTGGATTAATCCTTATCGCGTAAAGACTTCGCTGAAGAATGAACTTGCTCCTGTCCATATTTATAATAGTCATCCGGAGTGGTTTGTGACGTATGGCGATCAGCTCTATTTTGACCCGGCCCTTCCCGAAAGCCGCAATCATATTTGCAAGGTGGTGACCGACATTGTTTCCCGCTATGATGTGGATGCCATTCATATGGACGATTACTTCTATCCTTATCCTGTCAAGGAGCTAGATTTCCCGGATGATGCAAGCTTTGCGCGTTATGGTGGTGGCTTTAGCAATAAAGCGGACTGGCGGCGCAGTAATGTAGATATTCTGATTCAAAAGATACACGAAACCATTCGCGGATTGAAGCCTTGGGTGAAATTTGGTGTCAGTCCTTTTGGTATCTACCGGAATGAGAGCAGCGATCCGCTGGGCAGCAAGACGAACGGATTGCAGAATTATGACGACTTGTATGCCGACGTGCTTCTGTGGGCACGAAAAGGATGGATTGATTATAATATTCCGCAGATATACTGGCAGATAGGACATCCTGCTGCAGACCATGAAACATTGGTGCAGTGGTGGGCAAAGCATACGGAGAACCGTCCTTTGTTTATCGGGCAGTCTGTGATGAATACGGTTCAGAATGCCGACCCGCAAAATCCCTCCATCAATCAGCTTCCCCGCAAGATGGCGCTGCAACGGGCTTATCAGACGATTGGCGGTAGTTGCCAGTGGCCTGCCAGTGCGGTGGTGGAGAATGCCGGCAAGTATCGGGATGCTTTGGTGGCCGAGTACCACAAGTATCCGGCTCTGCCTCCCGTATTCGACTTCATGGATAATGAAGCTCCGGACAAAGTGCGTAAAGTGAAGCCGGTGTGGACTGCCGATGGTTATATTCTTTTCTGGACAGCGCCGAAGTTTGAGGATGAAATGAACCGCCCGATGCAATATGTGGTCTATCGCTTCGGCTCTAAAGAGAAAATAAATATTGATGATCCTTCGCACATCGTGGCCATTACGCGCGACACTTTCTATAAACTGCCTTACGAGAACGGGAAGACGAAATACCGCTATGTGGTAACGGCACTCGACCGCCTGCATAATGAGTCGAGGTCGGTAGTGAAGAAAGTGAAGCTGTAAAGCATCGTTTTCTTTAGTAGAGTATCAGTCCGGCTATTCCGCAGGCTATAATCATCAATATAGGGTTGGCTTTATATTTCTTGGTGCCGATGAAAGCAACAAGAAATATAATGCAACTGATGGTGAAAGAATATAAGTCTTCGTTGGGAGAGCTGAAGTTTTCCGTGTTCATCAGGACTAAAGCAGCCGATGCCAGCAAGCCCACTACTGCCGAGCGAAGTCCGCTGAATACGGCTTCTACAGCCGGATGCTTCTGGTATTTCAGGAAGAATTTACTGATGGTGAGCATCAGGATAAATGAAGGCAATACTACGGCAAAAGTGGCAACAACCGAGCCCCACACGCTTCCTGTAGCCGTGAATCCTACGTAAGTGGCAGAGTTAATACCGATAGGTCCCGGCGTCATTTGACTGATAGCCACGATGTCTGTGAACTCCTGTGGGGTCAGCCAACCGTAGCGGGTGACTACTTCACCCTGTATCATGGAAAGCATTGCATATCCGCCACCAAAACCGAATAGCCCGATTTTAAAGAATATATAGAATAACTGTAGAAATATCATGCTGATAATGAGTTTATTAATTAATGATTGGTGATTTCAACTCTTAATTTGCCTTAGCTTTCCGTACAAGAAACCGCCTATGCCTGCTGCAATAATAATCCAGATGGGAGAGAAGCCCAGCAACCAGATAAGTAGTGCTGACACGATCGGTATCCAGATGTTGTAACGGTTAATCTTTGCCGATTTTGCCATACTGAATGTAGGTGCAGCTATCAGAGCCACTACCGCCGGGCGGATGCCTTTAAAAATACGTTCCACAATCGTATTGTCCTTGAAGTTATGAAAGAACAGTGCTATGGCAAGGATGATGAGGAATGACGGCAGTATAGTGCCTAGAGCTGTGATGATGCTTCCCCGTATTCCCCGTAAGCGATATCCGATAAAAATCGAGATATTGACAGCAAGGATACCCGGAGCGGATTGGGAGATGGCAAGCAGGTCGATAAAATCCTCTTTGGCTATCCATTGGCGTTTGGTTACAATTTCGTTTTCTATTAACGGTACCATGGCATAACCGCCGCCAATGGTAAACGCTCCAATCTTGAAGAAAATAGAAAACGCTTCGGCATACATGTTCATTATCTATCTTTTAGTCAGTATTTGGTTCGTCAGTCGGAGTCTCACCGGTATGCTTGGCATATTGGCTCGGACTCATCTTGAAATGCTTCTTAAAGACCTCACGGAAATACTTGGCATCGCTAAATCCTGTCATTTCGGCAATCTCGGTGATACTGTGCTTTTGCTCTTTCAGTAATTGTGAGGCACGTTTCAGCCTGATAAACCGGATATAGTCGGCCGGAGCTTGGTCGGTAAGCGCTTTTATCTTGTTATAGAAGCTGGTACGACTCATATTTAGCAAGTTGCAAAGAACATCGACATTGAAATTCGGGTTGTCCATATTGTCTTCCACGCCTTTCTTGACGGTGGCAATAAACTTCCAATCCAAGTCTGTGGAGCAGTTGATGCAGTCGGTGTTATGCTCATCATCATTTAAGTCCAGATTACCATATCTGTGGCGTAGCAAGGCGCGGTTTGTCAACAGGTTGGCTATAGTGGCGCGCAATATTCCGATATTGAACGGCTTCACTATGTATTCGTCTGCTTCGGTTTGCAATCCTTCGATGATATTCTTGTCGGTGTTGAGGGCCGTCAGCAAGATTACGGGAATATGGGATGTCTCTATATCGTTTTTCACGATATGGCAGAGCTTGTCACCCCGCATTTCGGGCATCATGATGTCCGAAATGATTAAATCGGGAAGATATTCTTTTACAATATCGAGTGCTATCTTGCCATTGGAGCACACTTGTACTTGATATTCTTCGGACAGGGAACGACGCAGATATTCTCTTAACTCATCGTTGTCTTCTACAATCAGGATCTTTTGCTGCTTATCGGGACTGATTATAGTGCGCTGTTTGGCTTTCTCATAGATGTCGCTACGAGGAATGGGAGGACTGTTCATCGGTACGCCGGCTTTTGAGTAAACCACTTTTTCAGTTGCGGGTTGGGGACGATGTATGGCTTTGCGGTACTGTTTTTCTCCTTTCGGGAAAGTAACTTTGATACAGAAGCCCTTACCTTCCGTACTGTTGAAGCTTAATTTTCCCTTGTGTATATGTACAAGTTTTCCTACCAACAACAGTTCGATGCCACTGCCGGTTACTTTGGAATTGATAGCATTGCTGCCGCGGAAGTGCATTTTGAACAGCTTCTTTTGCTCGGATGCAGGAATACCTATACCAGTATCTTTTACTTCTACACTCCACGAATCTTCTGTTTCGGATGCATAAATATGTACACTTCCGCCTTCGGGGGTATACTTCAATGCATTGGATATGACATTCTTTAAAATAGAATCCATCTTATTCTTGTCCAGCCAGATATTCAGGTAGCGGAAGTTACTTTCATAGGTCAGGTTGATGTGTTTTACGCTGGCATATGAGCGGAAGGCATTTACTGTTTCACCCATGTAAGCAGCCAGTTCATACTCGGATACGTAGAGATTGCTCGAATAAGTATCGGCACGTTCAAAGTTGATGAGGTTGGTGGTGAGGCGCAATAAGGCATTGACATTCCGTAGGGAAGTATTGATATTGTTACGTCCGTTATCGCTGAGTGACTCCAGGCCTATGATTTCTTCCAAAGGCGCTTTGATAAGGATCAGCGGAGTTCGGATATCATGCGCAGTGTTGATGAAAAAACGAATTTTATCATCTGATATTTTTCGCTGCTTGCGCATCACGATGATGCGCAGAACGATGCTTACAAGCGCTATGAGGATGGCGAGATAGAATAATAACGCCCAAATGCTGAGCCAGAAGGGATGCTCAATGATAATCTGCATGGTACGTTCTTCTAATATGATACGGCGGTCTTCATTGGATATGGCGCGGACGTGCAGCGTGTATCGGCCGGGGTTCAGGTTGGTGAAGCGGATAATATTTTCTTGTCCCGGACGACTCCAACCACTGTAGAACCCTTCCAATTTCCATGAATATAAGATCAACGAAGGGTAGTCGTAGTTGATAGCAGATACCTCAAGGGAAAATATATTCTGATTGTATTTTAATCGTAATGTTTTCGTTTCGTCAATATCCATAACTAAAGGCGAACCTTCGTTTTGAGGATATACAGTTTGATAGAATATGCGCAAATCATTGAAAACCATTTTGAACTTATAGTCGCGGGGCAGCATCACGTCTTTATTGAACTCGATTGCTCCGTCTGTACTTCCAAAGATGAGGTTTCCGTTTTTGCGCAATGCACCCGCAGAAGCATTAAAGTGGTCGGACTTCAGACCCTGCTCTTTTGTCCAGTTGTGGAATGTTCTTTCTTTAATATTAAAGCTGCTCAGACCATTTTCTGTGCTCAGGAATAGGTTGTCTGTCCCATCCGACAGAATTGCATAAATATTGTTGGAGATAAGCGCGCAGTTATCTTTATGAAAATGCTCGAATGTATTCCTTAAAGGGTCGTAAATGAGCAGACCGGAACTGTTGGTGCCGATATATAATAGTCCGTTGGGAGCTTGATATAAGGAGTAGATATAGAAAGATTCTACCGGCATTGAGACCGGTTGATACTTTCCGGTGGCTTTTTCCAGCAGATATAATCCGGTGGCACTGCCTATCCACAGATATCGGTCGTTCTTTTCTTTAATATCGGTAATGCCGTCTAAGCCGGGGATGTACTCTACTTTTTTATGTTTGAGATCAATCTTTTTGAGGTTGTAGTATCCTCCTGTCCAGACATCTCCCTCGCTATCCTTGGTAATGGCACGAATGTATTTGTCCGGAAGAATATTTTGTTTTCCGAACAGGGAAGGGGCGAAATAGTCGGCAGACTGTGTCCTTTTGTTAATTTGATAGATGCCGGAGCTATATCCGCCCGCCCAGATAATGCCGGGACTCACTTCGCATAGTGAGATAAAAGTGTGGTTCTTATTGCTGTGATCCGTATCGAATACGCTTAGAAACGAGCGCCATTGCTTGGTGCGTTGGGTATATAGACTTATGCCATTGTTAGTGGCAAACCACAAGTCTCCTTCCGAATCTTCGATAATGGCATTTACCTGATTGTTGATGAGCGACTGTTTGTTGCCTACGGAGTGCTTAATCCATTCATAATCACTATACCGGTTGTTGCGTATGGTAATGCCAATGGGGTAGTTAGCCATCCAGATACGTTCTTCTTCATCAATATAAATATCATTGATAGTATTACCGTTCATAGCGTTATATCGGCTAAAGTCCGCTACAATATACGGCTTGGCTTCATAGGTTTCCACATTCATCTTGTAGACGCCTGCTCCGTCTGTGGCTATCAGTATTTCTTTGTTGCCGAAAGCGCGGATACGATTAATACTGACATCCATCAGACCGGCCTTTAAAGGGATGGTTTGATGAGTGTTCATATCATAAACGTACATGCCTCTTTGGAATGTTCCTATAAAGACTTTGCCGCTGCTTTTGTGATAATATAATTCGTTGATTTGCAACTTTAGCGTATCCAGTTTCTCACAAGGACTGAGTTGGAGTACGTTATTGCTTAGCTCGGCATAGTGTACGCCGGCATCCGTACCGATGAAATAATGGGTCTCATCTACTTGGGCAATATCCGTGACGCTTTCATCAATTGCGTTTTTGATAACGGTACATCGTTCCGTGTTACTATCGTACAGATATATTTTCCGGTCATTGCAGAGCCATATGACACTGTTGTTATCTACGAAACCATAGCTAACCGGAGTATGCATACCCTGTATTTCCTCTTGGGGAAGTTTATATACCAGTTCAAAGCGGTCACGTTCGTTCTCGTAACGGAAGACACGTCCTTGTTTCCCGATTTCCCACAGCATTCCTTTGGGGTCGACGTAGAGCCAATTTAAGTTCATGATGGAGTTGACTTCTTCTTCTCCATCCATTAGTTTATATTGTTTGAATTCCTTTCCGTTATATCGGTCGATACCATCGTGGGTGAGAAACCACATATATCCCTTTGGTCCTTTCTGGATAGCATATACTCTCCGGTTACTCAAACCGTCTTCTACGCCGATGTATTTGTAGGTCTGTGCGGCGCAGAAAAGGGATGAAAGCAAGAGTATAAAGGAAACGAGTTGCTTTTTCATGTTAGCCGAATTAATCGTTTGAGTTGATAGTTTGCTGGGGTGGGGGGATATAAATTTAACACAAAAGTAGAAAAATTGTTTGAGATATGCAAAAAAAAGAGAGCAAAGAGAGAAACCCCTTTCTCACTCAAAAATCCTACATTCAAGGTGTTAGAGTGGGAAAGGGGTATTTAAAACAAGAAGATAATGTTCTAACGGGGAAATTACCCGGTTACAACCTTTCTTCTACCCATTTGCGGGCGTTGACAAATGCTTCCATCCACGGGGTGATTTGGTCGCTGTGTATGCGGTCGGTCGGGTAATATCCATTCTGCCACGGGAAAATAGAACGCTCCAAATGAGGCATGATAGCCAGATGACGTCCGTTGGCGCTTGCTATGGCAGCTATGGAATAGTCTGAGCCGTTAGGGTTGCCGGGATAGCCGTTGTAGGTGTATTTAGCTACTACGTTATACTTATCTTCGTCATACGGCAGGGAGAATTTTCCTTCTCCGTGAGCTACCCAGATGCCTAGCTTGCTTCCGCTCAGCGAACCGAACATTACGCTACGGTTGGTAGGAATGGTAAGCCCGATAAAGGTAGACTCGAACTTATGGGATTCGTTGTGCAGCATTTTTCCTTTCTTCTTGTGCTCGGGAGTGACGAGTCCCAGTTCCATCATTAGCTGGCAACCGTTGCAGACACCGAGTGAAAGGGTGTCTTCGCGAGCATAGAACTTGTCGAGTGCTTCTTTGGCTTTCGGGTTGAAGAGGAAACTGCCTGCCCAACCTTTAGCTGAACCTAATACATCGGAATTGGCAAAACCACCACAATAAACAATCATGTTTATATCTTCCAATGTCTCACGTCCGCTGATGAGGTCGGTCATTGTCACATCTTTCACGTCGAAACCGGCAAGATAGAGTGAATAAGCCATTTCGCGTTCACCGTTGGTTCCTTTTTCGCGGATAATGGCTGCACGGATGCCTGTCGGTGTACGACGGTTCGGGTTAATGTCGTATTGTGAGAATTTACCTTTGAATTCAGGCAGGAATGCCAAATCCATCGGTTGCATCTTGTAGTTCTCGAAGCGTTTCTTGGCACAACCGTTCATAGACTGCTTGCGGTCGAGCAGATAAGAAGAAGAATACCAAACGTCGCGCATGTAATCTATACCGAACTGGTAAGTGGCATCGTCTTTAGAAACGAGGATGTGGCGCTCATCGGTCGGCTTGCCCAACTTGATAAAGCCTACGCCTGCATCTTCCAGAATGCTCTTCACTTCATCCTTATGTTTGTCACTTGCCTGGATTACAATACCCGGGTTCTCGGCAAACAGTATCTTGATGAGGTCTGTTTCCTTTATCTTGTCGAGGTTGATTTCGAGTCCGCCTTCTACGTTGGCGAAGCACATTTCCAGCAGGGTAGTGATAAGGCCACCGGCGGAAATATCGTGTCCGGCAAGGATTAAACCTTTGTTTACTAATTCCTGTACAGCCAGGAAAGCATCACGGAAGTACTCGGCATCTTGTACACAAGGTACTTCATCACCCACTTTGCCCAACGATTGCGCAAAGGCGGAACCACCTAGTTTTAAATTGTCGAAGCTGAAGTCTATATGATATAGAGTCGTCTTTTCATCGTTTACCAGAACCGGAGAAACAACTTTCTTCACATCTGATACCTCGCCACCGGCAGAAACGATTACCGTGCCCGGAGCAATCACCTTGCTTCCGTCGGGGTATTTCTGCGTCATGGAGAGGGAGTCTTTGCCGGTAGGTACGTTGATTTGCAGCGCGCAGCAGAAATCGCTCAAGGCTTTTACTGCCGTATAGAGGCGTGCATCTTCACCTTCTTGCGAACGGCATGGCCACATCCAGTTGGCTGAAAGGGATACGCTGTCCAAGCCTTCGGCAAGCGGTGTCCATATCAGGTTGGTCAATGCTTCGCTGACGGATAGTATAGAGCCGGCTGCAGGGTCGGCAAGTGCTGCCTGCGGAGCGTGTCCGAGCGAAGTGGCAATACCTTTCTCGCCTCGATAGTCCAACACTACCACGCCACAGTCGCTCAACGGCAACTGAAGTTCGCCTTGACATTGTTGGCGGGCAATCTTACCGGTTACGGAACGGTCTACCTTATTCGTCAACCAGTCTTTGCAGGCAACAGCTTCCAGTTGCAATACATTTGTCAGATATTCGTGCAACTTGGAGAGTTCGTATTTCGGCATTTCGTAATGACGTTCTACGGTCTTGTCTACCATGTAAGTCTTGGGCGAAGAACCGAACATCTGCTCTACGGCAAGGTCGAAAGGATGTACGCCATCGGCTTGCTGGAAAGCAAAGCGGTGGTCGCCGGTTGTTTTGCCGACTATATACATCGGGGCGCGTTCGCGTTCGGCAACCTTGCGTACGTGTTCGATAGCTTCTTCGTGTATCAGCAAGCCCATGCGCTCCTGACTTTCGTTGGCGATGATTTCTTTGGCGGATAAAGTCTTGTCGCCGATGGGCAATTTGCTCATATCAATCACACCACCACATTCTTCCACCAACTCGGACAGACAGTTGACATGTCCGGCAGAACCGTGGTCGTGGATGGAGACAACCGGATTTACTTCTTCTTCGCAAAGTGCGCGTACCACATTGTAGGCACGTTTCTGCATCTCGGCATTGGCACGTTGCACAGCGTTCAGTTCGATACCGCTGCTGTAACGCCCGGTATCTACGGATGATACCGAACCGCCGCCCAAACCGATGCGGTAGTTGTCGCCACCGATAACTACTACTTTGTTGCCGGCTTCGGGCGTACCCTTCAGGCAGTCGCGTTGAGTGCCGTATCCTACACCACCGGCAAGCATAATCACTTTATCGTATCCGTAAACTTCATCATTCTCCTTGTGCTCGAAAGTAAGTACGGAGCCGCAAATCAGCGGTTGGCCAAACTTGTTACCGAAATCGCTGGCACCATTCGATGCCTTTATCAGTATTTGTTCCGGCGTCTGATACAACCATTGGCGTACCGGCAGGATTTCTTCCCACTCGCGTCCTTCGTCCGTGCGGGAATAAGAAGTCATGTATACGGCTGTTCCTGCAATGGGCCAGGAGCCTTTACCGCCACCCATACGGTCTCGGATTTCACCGCCCGTGCCGGTAGAAGCACCGTTGAACGGCTCTACGGTAGTGGGGAAGTTGTGCGTCTCGGCTTTCAGCGAGATAACGCTCTTTACGTCTTTCACTTGGAAGAAGTCGGGTTTGGAATGGTCTGCCGGAGCAAACTGTTCGATAACCGGACCTTCGGCAAAGGCTACATTATCTTTATAGGCTGATATAATCTTATTGGGATTTTCCTGTGTAGTTTTCTTGATCATCTGGAAGAGTGAAGACTCTTGTTCCACTCCGTCAACGATGAATGTTCCGCCGAAGATTTTGTGACGGCAGTGTTCTGAGTTAATTTGGGCGAAGCCGAATACTTCGGAATCGGTCAACGGGCGTCCCAAGTCTTTCTCCACTTTCTTGAGATAGTCCATCTCTTCTTTGGAGAGAGCCAAACCCTCTTTCTCGTTGTAGGCTTCGAGGTCGTCGATGTGGATAATCGGTTCGGGCTTGCGGTTGGTGGTAAATACATTTTGGTCCAAGCCATTGTACATACGTTGCAACATCGGGTCACGGTCTGCATCTTCATTCTTTACGGGGAAGTATTCCTCGATGCGGACGATGCCGCTCAATCCCATGTTTTGGGTGATTTCTACGGCATTGGTACTCCAAGGAGTAATCATTTCACGGCGCGGACCGACGAAATGTCCTTTCAAGTTGTCTTCACTCTCTGGAGTGGCTTCTCCGAAAAGCCAGCAAAGTTTTTCACTTTCTGCTTGGGTTAGTTCGTGGTCACACTCTACGGCAATCACGCTTTTGGACGGTGTTCTGAAGAAAAGAATCATACGTTATATTTATGAATTTACGATTTACGACTTCTTTAGGCTGCAAAGATATACAAAATCGGTGGGGAGGAGAAAGAAAAAGGAAAATAAAAAACATCAGCCGATTAAGGAAGCTTAATCGGCTGAAAGGATCATGGAAGAAAGGTTGATTAATGAGTCTGATTAATCTAAATCAATTACTTTATCATGCGGTTTCTTGGTATACCATTCGCTACCTTCACCGCCACTTGATACCCATCCTTGGAAGCTTGGATATACGTCTAATATGTCAACCGTTTCCTGCGGATGAGCCACTAATTGAGGGATCGCTATAGCCCAAACCAAGTTTTTACCTTTGTGGGCAAATACCGTATTCGGATCTTGTGGACTCATGTCGGTAGGTCCAAAGCCTTTGAAATGTATTTCGTTGTTATTGGCCGTGTTTTGTATGAAGAAATTGAAATACTGAGGCAATTTTGCTGCTAAGTACCAGTACTTAGAAGCTATTT
Source organism: Bacteroides sp. (assembly GCA_021203515.1). Lineage (GTDB taxonomy): Bacteria > Bacteroidota > Bacteroidia > Bacteroidales > Bacteroidaceae > Bacteroides. The sequence continues at coordinate 33,647 of JAJQAY010000009.1, forward strand.
CAGGAGCTTTGTAGTTATTTCTTATAACTGTACATGTTATGACCGGAAGCTCTTCTTTATCTATCTTATCAGCATAGGTATTGTAGAAGCCACCTTTGCGAAGATTGTCAATTCCGGTAAAGACAAAGATAACATCATCATCGTCATTGCGAGATTGTACTAACTCCATTGAAATATTGCTTCTTGTGGATGTTATTTTTATTTCAGCATCTTTTAGATTTGCCATTTTCCAATCTTTCAGGCGTAAAGCCGGGCGATAAGGAAGCGAACCACCGATAGCGCGAATTTGGAAAGTCATAGTAAAACCATCGCGGAATTCATTATAACTGCCTATTGAGAAAAAAGCGTCCACATTGTAAGCAATGACGAAATCGTTAAAGTCATAATCTCCCAGATTAGGATAAGGTCTTCAAACATCAATGTGCCTTTTCCGCTTTTATTCGGATAATAGTAATGTCCAAAGCCTTTTTTATCATCCTCCGGCTCTTCTTGGTTTACGGCCGGAGGGAGGATTATATTCTTGTCATTAGCGCGTGTCACAGCATCGGTGCCTGCTTCTTTTATGGCTTTCCCATTGGCAGTTGGATATTGTACGTAAATGTTGGTCTTATACGTAGGAATTTCCAATGTAACTTCTGTAGGTCTATTCGCTTTTAATACAACTCCTTCCGCTAACAAGCTTTCATCTGTGCATGCAGCGTCCGTATAAATGGATACAATTGTATTTACCGGGGAGGTAATTGAGTAAGTAGCGCTTGCCGTTGTTTTCCAGTCGAAATCAGCCGGTGCGCTAAGGTCCTTGGTATTCTTCGCATTTTCAGGAGAGTATACTTCTTTTTCGCAAGCGCTGAGTAGCACTATGCTGCCTGCGGCGAGGAGAATGTTTAGATAATCTCTTGTTTTCATTATTGGTGCATATTATATTGTTTCCTGTGGCAAAGATATGGAAAATAATCTAATAAGCAATAATAAAGTTGTATTATTTGCCCATTTATTGTGTTGTTCAAGTTGATTGTGGCTTTGATGATATTGATGTTGTGATTGCAATATGCAAGTTTTTTATCTTCTCCCCTTTCATAAGTTACATGTATTGTTATAAAAATGAGGCAGTATTGATAAAAAGAAAGATAACATTACTTCTTAAAATCCTTTTCTGTCGAAAAAACGTTAACACTATTCGTTTGTCTCATAAAAAAGTACGATATTTGCAGCCATGATTCAGATAGAGACCATATTTGACATATTGTGGAAGGGCTTCATAGTAGGTGTTATTGTTTCTGCGCCGTTGGGTCCTGTAGGTGTATTGTGCATTCAGCGTACTTTGAACAAGGGACGCTGGTATGGTTTCGTCACCGGTATAGGGGCTTCCCTGAGTGACATAGCTTATGCACTATTGACAGGTTACGGAATGAGTTTCGTCTTCGACTATATCAATAAGAATATCTTCTATTTGCAACTCTTCGGAAGCATTTTGCTGTTGGCTTTCGGTATTTATACATTCCGCAGTAATCCTGTCCATTCCATTCGTCCGATATCTACTAATAAAGGTTCCTATTTTCATAACTTCATCACGGCATTCGCCGTCACTCTTTCCAATCCGCTGGTCATATTTCTGTTTGTCGGTCTCTTTGCACGTTTCGCTTTTGTGAGTGAGTGGGTGCTGGTATTTGAGGTTGTCACCGGATATTTAGCTATTGCATTGGGGGCGTTGGCTTGGTGGTTTGGCATTACTTATTTTGTCAGCAAAGTGCGCACACAATTCAATCTGCGCGGCATTTGGATATTGAACCGCATCATCGGGAGCATCGTCATGGTTGTGTCTGTGCTTGGGTTGGTGTTCACGCTGATGGGCGAATCACTGTACTGAGTTGATAGTTGATAGAGTTGATAGATAATGAAATCATAAATCTAAAATCAGAAATCCTAACGTGAAGATTGCACAGCAACTGAAAGAGAAGAATATAGCCGAATACCTTATATATATGTGGCAGGTGGAAGATTTAATTCGTGCCAACGGGTGCGACATTGATACATTGCGCCGCACTGTCATTTCCCATTATCCCGAAGAAGAACGTCCGGCACTGGAAGAGTGGTATGAAAACCTTATCGGCATGATGCGTGGTGAGGGAGTTGTGGAGAAAGGGCACCTGCAAATTAACCGTAACGTCATTCAGAACCTGACGGAGTTGCATGCTGCGTTGCTTGCTTCTACTAAATATCCGTTTTATAATGCGGCTTATTTCAAGGTATTGCCTTTCATCGTGAAACTGAGGCAGAAGAACGGACAGAAGGACGAGCCCGAACTGGAGACATGCTTCGAAGCACTATACGGTGTGCTGCTGCTGCGTTTGCAAAAGAAGGAAATCAGTCAGGGAACCGTTAAGGCGATAGAAGCTATCAGCGGTTTTATTTCTCTGCTTGCCAACTATTACGACAAGGAGAAGCGGGGCGAACTGGAACTGGATTAAGAAGAATTGTTCATCGTAACATCATATTTTTTAAGTATTACTTTATTAATGAATATTTTAATAACCGGCGCCAACGGTCAACTTGGCAATGAAATGCAAGTGCTGTCGAAAGAAAATACCCGGCACACTTATTTTTTTACGGATGTACAGGAACTGGATATTTGCGACGAGCAGGCTGTGCATGCGTTCATTTCCGACAAGCAGATTGACGTCATTGTGAACTGCGCTGCTTATACGGCAGTGGACAAGGCGGAGGACAATCCCGAACTCTGCGATAAATTAAATCATATAGCTCCCGGTTATCTGGCTGCTGCGGCTGAGGCTTGCGGGGCGGCGTTGATACAAGTTTCTACGGATTATGTATTCGACGGAACGGGGCATATCCCTTATACGGAAGACGTGGCTCCTTGCCCTAATTCAGTCTATGGCTCTACCAAGTTGGCGGGCGAGCAGGCGGTGATGCAGAATTGCAGCCGTGTCATGATTATCCGCACGGCGTGGTTGTACTCCATTTACGGGAATAATTTTGTGAAGACAATGCTTCGCTTGGGACGTGAGCGTGATGCGTTGGGCGTTGTTTTCGACCAGATAGGTACGCCAACCTATGCCCGTGACCTGGCGATTGCTATTTTTGCAGCTATTAATCAGGGAATAGTGCCGGGCGTCTATCACTTCAGCAACGAGGGCGTTTGCTCCTGGTATGACTTTACGGTTGCCATTCATCGGATAGCCGGAATAACATCGTGCAAGGTTAGTCCGTTGCACACGGATGAATATCCGGCAAAAGCACCGCGTCCGCAATATTCCGTGTTGGATAAGACAAAGATAAAAAAGACCTTCGACATCGAAATACCTCATTGGGAAGAGAGTTTGAGGGTTTGCATGGATAGACTGAAAGAATTGGATTAAATAATAACGGAATTGTCTGTTTTAATCTTGTGTGTACCGTAAAGACAATATTTGTCT
>JAJQAY010000096.1 GCA_021203515.1 Bacteroides sp.
CTTGCTATTTAATTAGACAAATATTGTCTTTACGGTACACACAAGATTAAAACAGGCAATTCCGTTAAAAATTAAACATAGGGATGCGGGGCAAAAGTCGGGAAATAATCGGTAGAAAGCAAGATAATGTATATCTTTGTTGAACTTAATAAACAACCAATATCTATGGACTACCAATTGAATACCCGGCTGAATGGCAATATAGGCATGACTTATCGTTTCCACGAAAGCACACCGCTGCAACAGGACAAGACGCTGTACAAGTTTATTTGGGTGCAGAACGGCACGCTGACGTTGGAAGTGGACCACATTCCCATGAAACTGACGAAAGATGAAATCATTACGTTGACCCCGCTGCATCATCTGGAGGTGAAAAGAGGTGGAAGGCGAGTATCTGACTTTTGTGTTCAACAGTAATTTCTACTGCATCTACGGGCATGATAATGAGGTGTCGTGCAACGGATTTCTTTTCTACGATTCTTCCAAAGTAATGCGCCTGACATTGTCTGCCGAGCAGTCGTCCAACCTGCACGATATTGTCCGCATCTTCAGGCAGGAGTCTGCCGTCCATGATAATCTGCAAGAGGAGATGTTGCGGATTGTATTGAAGCGTTTCATCATTACCTGCACGCGCATTGCCCGTTGCATGTACGGTGTGGGGCAGGAGAATGAGAAGACTTTCGATATTATCCGGCAGTTTTATGTACTGGTAGACCAGAACTTTCGGGAAAAGAAGCAGGTGCAGGATTATGCCGATATTCTCTGCCGTTCGCCCAAGACACTCTCCAATCTGTTCACGTCCTGCGGACTGCCTTCTCCGTTACGGATTATCCACGAACGAATTGAAGCCGAAGCCAAGAGATTACTGCTTTACACCCGGAAAAGTGCAAAGGAAATCAGTGGCATTCTGGGCTTTGAGGATTTGGCGACTTTCAGTCGTTTCTTCAAGAAAATGACCGGAGAAAGCGTCTCCGATTATAGAAAACGGGTACAACGGGAAGAATTGCCAACAGTTGCGGAATAATTGCCATTTCGTAGCTGGCGGAAAACAGGGACCTTTGCAAAAACAAATAATTAATAGGGATTTATTCACCACAGAGGACACAGAGTCTCACAGAGGATTTCTATAAAAACGCAGATTAACGCGGATTTTCGCAAAGAAAACTCTACTATATAAATAATCTGCGTGAATTTGCGTTAATCTGCGTTTCTTTAATATTTTCTTTAAACTCAGTGAGATTCTGTGTACTCTGTGGTGAATATATCTTGAATGATACACTAAAAGTAAAATAACAATGAAAACGAAATTGCAAAACCTGTTTGTTGCCGCGCTGACGCTGGCTGCTTCTACTCAAAAGTTGGGTATTAATTTAATTCGTGTGGCTATCCTGATTATTTTCGTATGGATTGGCGGCCTGAAGTTCTGGAACTATGAGGCGGAAGGTATCGTTCCGTTTGTGGCGAACAGTCCTTTCATGAGTTTCTTCTACAACAAGACGGCGCCGGAATATAAAGAGTATAAGCTGAAAGAGGGTGAGTTCAACGAAGCGAAGCACCAATGGCATGTGGAGAATAATACGTATGGTTTCTCTCACGGACTGGGCATTCTTATCATGGGTATCGGTATCCTCACTTTCCTGGGTATTTTTTCTCCTAAAATCGGACTGGTAGGGGCTGCGCTCGCTATTATCATGACTATCGGTACGCTCTCTTTCCTCGTCACGACGCCCGAAGTGTGGGTGCCCGACTTGGGTAGCGGAGAGCATGGCTTCCCCTTGCTGACGGGAGCCGGGCGTCTGGTAATCAAGGATACGGCAATCTTGGCGGGAGCACTGGTTGTACTGTCCGACAGTGCAAAAAGAGTATTGAGTCAATTAAAGAAATAAGTTTATGAAACAGTATGATGATATTATAATCGGGTTCGGCAAAGGCGGTAAGACGCTGGCTGCCGACCTGGCAAAGCGAGGCCGGACCGTGGCCGTGATAGAACGGTCGGACAAGGTGTACGGCGGAACGTGTATCAATATCGGTTGCATCCCCACGAAGACGCTGGTACATGCGGCAAAGTCGGCGGACCGGGACGCGTCTTGGGAAGAGAAGCAGGCGCACTATCGCCGGGCTATCGGGCAGAAAGAGGAAGTGACATCCTTCCTGCGTCAAAAGAACTATCATAACTTGGCGGATAATCCTCAGATAACAGTATATACGGGCGTCGGCTCCTTTGCCGGCCCCGATGTGGTGGAGGTGCGCATGACGTAAGAGACGTTGCAGTTGCAAGCTCCGCAGATATTTATCAATACCGGTGTCGAAACGATTATTCCGTCTATCGAGGGGATAAAGGATAATCCGGTCGTTTATACCAGCACTTCCATTATGGAAATGACGGTGCTGCCCCGGCGGCTTGTCATCGTGGGCGGCGGATATATCGGGCTGGAATTTGCTTCGATGTACGCCTCTTTCGGTTCGCAGGTGACGGTGCTCGAAGGCTATTCGGAGTTGATTTCGCGCGAAGACCGTGATATAGCGGCCAGTGTGCAGCAGGTGTTGGAGCAGAAAGGGATTGTCTTCCGGCTGAATGCCCGTGTACAGTCTGTGGATGGCTCTACGGTTGTTTATCAGGATACAGTGACGGGCGGGCAGTACCGCTTGGAGGCAGATGCCGTCTTGCTGGCTACGGGACGTCGCCCCCATACTGCCGGACTGAACCTGGATGTTGCCGGAGTGGAGGTGAACGAACGTGGAGCTATCGTGGTGAACGAGCAGTTGCAGACGACTAATCCCGCTATCCGTGCTATCGGTGACGTGAAAGGAGGCCTTCAGTTCACTTATATCTCTTTGGACGATTATCGCATTTTGCGCGAAGACTTGTTCGGGGCCGGTGAGCGCAGGGTGTCCGACCGTGACCCGGTGGGCTATTCGGTATTTATCGACCCGCCGCTTGCCCGCATCGGGATGGGTGAGGAGGAAGCCCGCAAGAAAGGCTTGAATATAAAAGTGAATAAGTTGCCGGTGGCAGCCATCCCACGTGCAAGGACACTGGGCGATACCAACGGATTGTTCAAGGTGATAGTAGATGCCGATACGGACAAAATACTGGGTTGTACTCTGTTCGGGCCGGACGCCAGCGAAGTCATCAATCTGGTGGCAATGGCTATGAAGACCGGACAGGAATATACTTTCCTGCGCGATTTCATCTTTACGCATCCCAGCATGAGCGAAGCGCTGAATGACTTGATGAATTTTTAAACATTGCACCACAGATTACACAGATTAACACAGATTTTCTCAGATAATATAAGCCTACAGATAGCTTCGTTAAGCATCGCGTGAAGAGAAAATCTGTGTTAATCTGTGTAATCTGTGGTGCAATATGTTGGCTATTTCCCTAAAAATGCCGAATATTGTACTCGAATTATGTAAAGCTTAAATAATCATGACTCGGATACCTGCTATAGGCATTGCACTTCTATACATTCTCTTGATAACTTCTTGTAGTTCAAAGTCTAAAAGAACAACTGATGAGCATACTGCCGCTGCTGTTTCCATAACGGATACGGCAGCGGTTGTCGCATCGGTTTATGCCAAAGGGTATACCGTGAAATATCTTCCGGAGAGCGTCCGTCTGGTAGACCTCCAAGACCCGCAGAATGAAAGCAGTAATACTTTTCATTATGCTTTAGCGCCCAAAGGGACGAAGCCTGCCGGTATTCCTGCCGATTATACGGTGATTGAAACTCCGGTGGAGCATGTCATTTGCATGACTTCCCTGCAACTCTCCAACTTCATCCGTCTGGATGTCTGCGACTATGTGGTGGGCATCACCAGCACGCGCCACCTCTTCAACAAAGAAATGAATGAACGCCTGAAGTCGGGCAAGACCGCCAAAATCGGTATTGAGGGAAACTTCGATAATGAGGTGATAATGAGCGTCAATCCGGACGTTATCTTTATCTCCCCTTTCAAGCGGGGCGGATACGATGCCATGCGCGAAATCGGCATTCCTCTGGTGCCGCATCTCGGATATAAGGAAATGACTCCGCTGGGCAGGCCGAATGGATTAAGTTCATCGGCATGTTCATCGGGCGGGAGGCGGAAGCCAATGCGAAGTTTGCCGGGATAGAGAAACGGTATAATGAATTGAAGGAGCTGGTAAGCCACGTGGAGAAGCGTCCGGTGGTGTTCAGCGGTGAGATACGCGGCGGCAACTGGTACGCGGTAGGGGCAAGAGCTTCCTGGCCGAGCTTTTCAGGGATGCCGATGCCGACTACTTCTTGAAGGACGACCCCCGTTCGGGTGGCGTTACGCTGGACTTTGAGACGGTATATAGCAAGGCGGAAGGCGCTGACTTCTGGCGGATAGTGAATAGCTACGACGGCACATTCTCTTATGACGCACTGAAATCCCTCGACCCGCGCTATGCCGACTTCCGTGCATTCCGCGAGAAGGGAGTGGTCTATTGCAATATGCGTGAGCAACCCTTCTACGAGAGTATGCCGATGGAACCGGAGATTGTGCTGGAAGACCTGATACACGCTTTCCATCCTACACTGTTACCCGATTATGCCCCTAAATATTATGCCCGCCTGAAATGATGAAAAGACCTACGCTGCTGTTGATGCTGTTGCTGCTGGCATCCATCTTCCTGTTCTTTCTGCTGAACCTGTTGCTGGGTTCCGTACATATCCCGTTCCGCTCGGTGTGGAATATTCTGTGGGGAAACACGGACGAGTCCATCATTTCGCAGAACATTATCTGGAAGTCGCGCGTGCCTCAGGCACTGACGGCCTTGGTGGCGGGAGCGGGGCTATCGGTGAGTGGATTGCAGATGCAGACGGTATTCCGCAATCCGTTGGCAGGGCCTTCGGTGCTGGGCATCAGCTCGGGAGCCAGCCTGGGTGTGGCCTGCGTGGTGTTGCTCTCCGGGGCGATGGGCGGTGTGGCTTTGAGCCGGCTGGGATATATGGGAGAGGTGGCGCTGTCCATTGCGGCCATTATAGGCGCGTTGGCGGTGATGGCACTGATAGTATATGTGTCGCAGAAGGTGAAGGGCAACGTGACGCTGCTGATAATCGGTGTCATGATAGGTTATGTGGCAAGTGCCATTATCGGAGTATTGAAATATTTCAGTGTGGAAGAGGACATCCGTGCATACGTCATTTGGGGATTGGGCAGCTTTGCCCGTGTGTCCGGCGACCAGATGCTCTTGTTTGTGTGCATCATGGCGGTGCTGCTGCCTTTGTCGTTCCTGCTGATAAAGACGATGAACCTGTTGCTGCTGGGCGACGGGTATGCGCGCAACCTGGGACTGAACATCAAGCGGGCACGACTGCTTGTCATATCCTGTTCGGGCGTCTTGGTGGCGATTGTGACAGCGTATTGCGGGCCGATTATGTTCATCGGACTGGCAGTTCCCCATTTGTGCCGCGCCATCTTCCATACGTCCGACCACCGGATATTGATGCCCGCCACGCTGCTGACCGGTGCCGCACTGGCATTGGTGTGCAACCTGATAGCCCGTATGCCGGGCTTTGAAGGAGCGTTGCCGGTCAACTCCGTAACGGCGCTGGTGGGCGCTCCGGTAGTTGCATCCGTGTTATTCAAAAAGAGGAAAGGAGAATTGAATGAATAAGGAAACTATACATATAGAAAATCTTTCTATCGGCTATCCCGGCAAGGGAGACGTGAAAGTAGTGGCAGACGGCATTTGTGCCGGCATCAATAGTGGTGAGCTGACTTGTCTGCTAGGCGCCAACGGGGTGGGGAAGTCCACATTGCTACGCACGCTGTCCGCCTTTCAGCCCAAGTTGGGAGGAGAGATACGGGTAGAAGGAAAAGAGATTGGAGAATATACCGACAAGCAGCTCTCGCGCGTCATCAGCGTGGTGCTGACGGAGAAGTGCGACATCCGCAACATGTCCGTGACGGAACTGATAGGTTTGGGCCGCAGTCCCTACACCGGCTTCTGGGGAACGCTTTCACGGGAAGATCGGGCTGTGGTGGACCATTCCATCGCCCTGGTCGGCATCCCCCATCTGGCGCACCGCATGGTGCACACGCTGAGCGACGGCGAACGGCAAAAGGTGATGATAGCCAAAGCGCTCTCGCAAGAAACTCCCGTCATCTACCTCGACGAGCCTACGGCCTTCCTCGACTTCCCCAGCAAGGTGGAAATGATGCAACTGCTCCACCACCTCAGCCGCAAGACGGATAAGACCATCTTCCTCTCCACCCACGACCTGGAGCTGGCCTTGCAGATAGCCGACAAGATTTGGCTGATGGACAAGCAGAACGGAGTGACAATCGGCACCCCCGAAGACCTCTCGCTGAACGGCAGCCTCAGTAATTTCTTTGCCCGCAAAGGCATTGCCTTCGACTTGGAGACGGGACTGTTCCGGGTGGACAATGAATATACTTCGCAGATACGTCTGCTTGGCCACGGACAGCGATATGCCATGGTGCGTAAGGCGCTTCAACGAAACGGCATCCTGGCAAACCGCCATGTAGAAGCGGATACGTCTATCGAAACCGGAGACTTGAAAGAGGGAGGTGCTTTTGTACTTCATCGGCCGAATGAAGCTCCTGTAGAGGTCGACAGCATCGAAGGCTTGCTGCAAATTCTTCTTTCTGAATAGACTTCTGCAGGAACATTTGCATGGAATGTAAGCAAATCTAACCACGTCCTTAATTTTCCTCTTACCCCTTTCAGAATACATTCTGAGAGGGGGTACAATCAGTATACGACTGAATAGGGTTCAGTATACGAGTGAATGCCATTCAGTATACGACTGAATAGGGTTCAATACACGACCCAATATCCTCCGCTTCTGGATAGTCTGCCATTTGTTCCGATTGATTACCGGGCAAGTTCTGCGGTTAAATATCATTAAATACAACAGCTTTTACCTTCCCCTATGCAAATTAATTCTATATTTGTAATCATTTCAACTTTTAAAACAATACTATGGACAAACAGAAGAAATTAACAACAGAAGTCGGTGTTCCCGTATCGGACAACCGCAATTCCCAAACAGCAGGTTCGCGTGACCCTATCATGATGCAGGACACATGGCTCATGGAGAAGTTGGCCCACTTCGACCGGGAGGTAATTCCCGAACGACGCATGCACGCCAAAGGCAGCGGTGCTTTCGGCACTTTCACCACGACGCATGATGTGACGCAATATACATGTGCCAAGCTATTCTCGGAGATAGGCAAGAAGACCGACTTGTTCGTCCGCTTCTCCACCGTGGCCGGTGAGCGCGGAGCGGCCGATGCCGAACGTGACATCCGCGGGTTCGCCATCAAGTTCTACACCGAAGAGGACAACTGGGATTTGGTGGGAAACAATACCCCCCCCGTATTCTTTATCCACGACCCGATGCAGTTTCCCGACCTGAACCACGCCGTGAAGCGTGACCCCAAGACAAACCTCCGTTCTCCGCAGAACAACTGGGACTATTGGACCATGTTGCCCGAAGCCCTGCATCAGGTCACGGTCGTCATGTCCGACCGCGGCATTCCGGCTTCCTATCGCCACATGTACGGTTTCGGCAGCCACACGTATAGCTTGATAAACGGTGACGGCACCCGTGTATGGGTGAAGTTCCACCTGCGCACGCAACAGGGCATCAAGAACCTGACCAACGAAGAAGCAGCCGCCATCGTAGCCCAAGACCGCGAAAGCCATCAGCGCGATTTGTACGAAGCCATCGAACGCAAGGACTTCCCCGGATGGATGCTCTACTTCCAGATTATGACGGAGGAACAAGCCCTCAACTACAAGGAAAATCCGTTCGACATCACCAAGACCTGGAGCCACAAGGACTTCCCGCTGATTGAAGTCGGTGTGATGGAGTTAAACCGCAACCCGGAGAATTACTTTGCCGATGTGGAACAGGCTGCTTTTGCGCCTACACACCTGGTGCCGGGCATCGGACTCTCACCGGACAAGTTGTTGCAAGGCCGCCTCTTCTCTTATGGAGACGCGCAGCGTTACCGCTTGGGTGTGAACCACGACCAGATACCCGTAAACCAGGCTCATTGTCCTGTGCACAGCTATCACCGCGACGGACAGATGCGGGTGGACGGCAACTACGGAGCTACCAAGGGTTATGCGCCCAATGGCTTCGGCGAGTGGGAGGAGCAGCCCGAATACCGTCATCCCGCCTTGCCGGTGGATGGTGCGATAGACCATTACAGCCCCTACGAAGACCGGACGGACGATTGCTTCTATCAGCCGGGCGACCTCTATCGCCTGATGACGGAAGATAAGAAGGAGGCCATTATCAGCAACACGATAGCCGACATCATGCCCGTGACGGACAATGTGAAATACCGCCATGCCGCCCATTGCTATCTTGCCGACAAGGATTATGGCACACGCCTTGCCCAGGGACTTCATCTTGACCTGAAACGGGTGGAAGAACTGGCAGTCATGAGCGAGAAAGACCGCTTGTGGGCTACGCGCGATATGTAATTTATCGAAACGCAGATTAACGCAGATTTTCGCAGATTATAAGTTGAGAGTAATATTCTTTGCGATAATCTGTGTTAATCTGCGTTTCAATGATAGGTTATTTTATTTTCTATGAGGATAAGCAAGTAAGATTTTGTGTATCTTTGCAGTCACAAAAAAATAAGTCCTCATGATGCATCATTCGGCCAAAGATAACTACGTCCACCTGACGACTACTCCCGTTCCCCGACTCATCATTTCGCTGGCTATACCGACGATCATCAGTATACTGGTGACCTCTTTCTATAACATGGCGGATACCTATTTTGTAGGTAAAATCAATACGCAGTCCACTGCTGCGGTGGGCATCGTGTTTTCGGTGATGTCCATCATTCAGGCGGTGGGGTTCTTCTTCGGTCATGGGTCGGGAAACTATATCTCGCGCAAGCTCGGTGCGCAAGAGACGGAGAATGCCGAGAAGATGGCGGCTACCGGTTTTTTCTATGCACTCTTCATCGGGCTGTTGCTGGCGGTGGCGGGCTTGGTCTTCCTGATGCCCATTTCGCTGGCGCTCGGCTCTACGCCTACCATCCTGCCTTATACGGAAGATTACTTGGGCATTATCCTCATAGGTGCTCCCTTCATGACGGCCTCGCTGGTGCTGAACAACCAGATACGCTTTCAAGGGAATGCGGCGTATGCCATGGTGGGCATCGTGACCGGTACCGTGATTAATGTGGTGCTGGACCCAATATTGATATTCGTTCTCGACATGGGCATCTCCGGTGCGGCACTGGCTACGGTTATCAGCCAGTTCTGCAGTTTCTCCCTGCTGCTGTACATGGGGCACAAAAAGGGGGGATATCCGTATTCACTTCCGTAACTTCACGCCTACGCTTGCTTTTGTCAAAGAAATTATCGGCGGAGGTACACCGTCCCTAGCCCGTCAGGGATTGGCGAGTGTGGCAACCATCCTCCTGAACATTACCGCCGGAGCCTTTGGGGATGCTGCCATTGCGGGCATGTCCATCGTGACGCGCATTTCGATGTTCATCAATTCCTTCCTGATAGGTTTCGGACAAGGCTTTCAGCCGGTGTGCTGGTTCAGTTATGGGGCGGGGCTGTATGGCCGCGTTCGTCAAGGCTTCTGGTTCTGCGTGAAGGTGGGCTTCTTCTTCCTCCTGATTTGTGCGGTGGCAGGCATGGGATATGCCGAAGAGATTGTATCCGTCTTCCGCAAAGGAGACCCTGCCGTGATTGCTACCGGTGCGGCTGCCTTGCGCTGGCAATTCATCACTTATCCGCTGGGAGCGTGGATTATCGTAAGCAATATGATGCTGCAAACCATTCGCAAGCCGGTGCGCGCTACGATATTATCCTCTGCCCGCCAAGGTCTGTTCTTCATCCCGTTGATATTCATTCTGCCCCATTTCCTTGGGCTGCGCGGAGTGGAGATGTGCCAGGCGGTGGCCGACATGCTGTCCTTCCTGCTTGCCATTCCGCTGACGTGCGGGGTGCTGGCGGAGATGAAGCGGAAAGAAGTTGCGGCGCATTAGGATGGGTATTCGGTGGGTATCAGGATTGATGTTGTCTCGATACGTATCAGGACTGATGCCGCCGCCCGTTAGAATTTGTATCCCACACTGAAGAATGTGGCCAGGTTGCGGGGCAGGAAGTTGCCGAGCCCCTCTTGCTCATACATTATTCTTAGTTGCTCGTTCACTCTTACCAGTCCCACTTGTGCTTCCGCGCCGATGATGAACCGGTGGTATTCAAAGTTAATCGCCATAGCGATACCCGCATCGAAGCGCTTGTTGCCCATGTTGTTGTGCGCCATGCTTCCGAAGGTATCTATCCTGAACCGGTAAGAGTCGTCATAGGCACTGCTACTGTAGTTTGTCACTTTGCCCGAAGTCTTTCCGCCTACACCGCAGGCGATGTAGGGGCCGGCAGCCAGGGAGGCATGATAATTCTCCCCCAAAGGAAGCCGGGCGGCCATCATGACTGGTAGCTGGAGGTAGAACTCGTGCATGGTGGCACGGGCGGCGCCATAGTCCACTTCTTTTTTGCCGCCGATAGACACAAACTCCAGTGCGGACTGCAATGCCCAGGTCTTGTTCAGTTCATATTCTACACCGGCGCCTACTTTATAGGCCATCATGGTTTCGCTGCCGGAGTGTTTGCCGTAAAAGTTGGAAGTGCCTATGCCCGCCTTGGCGTGGAAGGACAAAGGAGCTTGTGCTGCTGCCGTCACTGCTGCCACGGTCAGGCAAAGGGTAATGATAATCTTTTTCATGTTCATGTGTGTATTGTTCCGTTTTCGTTGATTAGTAGTATCGTTAGTTCGCCGTCCGGCAACAGCGGGTCGCAGCACCGGTGGCAGTATTCTATCAAGACTCGGCAGAAACCGGGCAGTTGTTCGGAGGGAATGATGTCCCAGAGTTCGCGTGCCAGGTTCATTTGTCCGGCGGCGGTGGCGGTTTCTTCCCCGCATCCCGCCTCGCGGATTAATCCTTGCAGGAACTCCTTGTTCATCGTCACCTTCTTACTGTGCGTATCCAGGTTGCCTTCTGCCAGCTTCACGGCTTTGCCCATCATGACACCGAGCGTGATGCGCGGCATTCCGAGTTCGGCAGCCAGTTTCAGCGTTTCACCGATGAAGTTGCCGTAGTGCACAAAAGCTTGTGCGGGCAGGTCGGGATAACGGGCCTTGATGTATCGTTCGCTCTTTGCCCCGGAGCTGATGACCACCAGCGGGCTGCCCGTGGCGCGTGCCACTTCCATCGACTTGCGGATGGAGTTGATGAAAGCCTCGGTAGAGAACGGTTTCACGATGCCCGACGTGCCGATGATGGAGATACCTCCTTCCACGCCCAGGCGCGGGTTGAACGTGCGCCGGGCAATCTCCTCGCCGCCGGGCACGGAGATGGTGACCACGACGGGGCCGGACTGCTTGGGCAGGCCGAACTGTTCGAGGAATGTCTTCACGTTCTTCTCTATCATCCGGCGAGGTGTGGCATTGATGGCAGGTGCTCCCACTTCCAGGCCCAGACCGGGCTTGGTGACGATACCTACGCCTTCGCCGCCGGCGATGATGATGTTGTAGTCATCGGTTTCGGGTCCTAGTTCAAGGTGGTCGTCCATCCGGAAGGTGAGGCCGATGTGTGCTTTTATCTGCATGCCGTTGGTGATGTCAGGGTCGTCACCGGCATCTTTGATGGCACTGGCTTCGGATTCCAGCATCCAGTTGCCGTTGAAGGAGTCGGAGCGGGGAAACTCTTTTTGTGCTTCAACGGGCACCATGATGGTTTCTCCGTTGGGAAGGATGACGGGAAAGACGCCGGGGCGTGTCTGGTGGGTGATATTGAATATATCCCAGATGGCGGCTACGGCTGTGGCACAGGCGTAGGTGTCGGTTGTCAGTCCAGTGTGCAGGGGATAGAAGTCGGGCAAGATTTGCTCCACTCTTCGGCGCAGCCCGTGGGGGCCGTCCACGGGGAGGAAGGTTCCCGGTGTCGGTGGACAGCATAGGGCGAAGATGCGGATGCCCAGTTCGAGTACGGCTTCTACTTTCTGGACGAAACCGCCCGAGAGGCCGCTTTCCTTGATAAGGATGGCTTCGGGACGGAGTTGCTGCATCAGGCTGCGTTCGTCTTCACCGGCATGATAATAGAAGAGATGTTCTTCGGGAAAGCATTGCCGGCGGGCTATTTCGCGGGAGCTGTCGCGGTCGAGGATACGGAAGTAGCAGCAGGCACTTTCCTGCCAGAGTGGTTGGAGCTTGCCAATGCTTTGCACGCCGGTAAGGGCGAGCAACTTGTATATTTCTTGTCCTTTGATTTGCCGGATAGCGTCATCGTAGTCGTCGCACCAGGTGATGTCATCGTCATAGCGTTGGGTGAAGATGTGTTCGTAGCGGAGGACGATGAGGGATAGTTTGTCGGCAACTTCCTCTACGGTTTCGTGCAACTGTTGGGCAAAGGGATGGGCGGCATCTATCAGCAGTCGGATGTCGTGTTTCCGGCAGAAGCCTTCCAAGTCGATGGCGTCCATCGCACCTTGCAGACGGATGCCGTTGTGCAGCGTCACTTCCTGTTCGCTTCCTTTGGTAGAATAGTAAAAAGGTTTACCGGCTTCTTCAAGCGTTTCGGCAGCGATGCGGCCTTCGGTGGTGCCGCCTAAGATTAATATCATATTGTTGTTACTTAAAGTAGTTTTATAAATAGGAGTTTAGCGCGCGCAAACGCGCTTTAGTTATGAGTTATGAGTGATGAGTTATAAGTTATAAGTTATGAGTGATGAGTTATTTGTTTATAATAACGCTGCGCCGTCATTTGAACGGGAGTAACTTAATTCTCCTCCTTCGGGAAGGAGGGGTGCCCGGAGGGCGGGGTGGTAGAGAGCACAAGACAGAGAAATCATCCTCGAAAAGGTAACTTGTTTTACCTACCACCTCCCCCCTACGGGTACTCCTCCTTCCCGAAGGAGGAGAATTGAGATAGTCTTATTATCATACCGAAAGGGAATGCATCAACAAATAACTCATAACTTATAACTTATAACTCATAACTCATCACTTTTAGCGGGGCAAAGCACCGCTAAATTATTATTTCCTGAATAAATGTTTGAACTCGCTCGCATACAGCCTCGACAGCCCTTTACGGTTGTCGATAGCTTCGCCCACTACAATCATCGTAGTCAGCGTCAGCTTGTTATCCTCCACAATCTTGGCGAGGTCTTTCAACTCGCCGCGGAAGATGCGTTCGTCGGGCCACGTCAGGTGATAGCAGACGGCAACGGGGGTCGTCTCCGGGTATTCCTGCAAGAGCTCTTCCTGCACCTGCCCGGCAATGCCCGCGCTGAGGAAGATGCACATCGTGCTTTGCGAGCGTGCCATCAGGTGCAGCTTCTCTCGTTCGGGCATCGGCGTGCGTCCTTCGCCACGGGTCAGGATGATGCTCTGCACCTTCTCCGGTATCGTGAACTGCGACTTCAAGGCCGCCGCTGCTGCTTGGAAGGAGGAGATGCCCGGCGTGATGTGATACCTCATGCCTTGTTGGTCGAAGTAATTCATCTGCTC
The DNA here is from genome assembly GCA_021203515.1 of Bacteroides sp. Lineage (GTDB taxonomy): Bacteria > Bacteroidota > Bacteroidia > Bacteroidales > Bacteroidaceae > Bacteroides. The sequence continues at coordinate 13,536 of JAJQAY010000096.1, forward strand.
CTGAATGGCGCCGTAGATGCACGGGTCGCCCGTGTGCAGCCGCACCACGAACTTGCCCGGTCGTAGAAATCCTCTATCAGCTCCATCTGCTCTTCGAGCTCCATCGAAGCCGAACTGCGCACGGTGGCTCCCGGCTTGGCGCAAAGCGTCAGTTCGCGGGGCACCAGGCTACCGGCATAGAGGATGAGGTCGGCCTTCTCCAGCATCTGCCGTCCGCGCACGGAGATAAGGTCGGGGTCGCCCGGTCCGGCTCCCACAATCTCGATGTATCCCTGCCGCAAGGCGTTGACGTCGAGGGCGGCGGCCACGGTGTAGTTTTCGCCTTTCTTCTTCGGTATCAGTAGCCGGGTGTGGCCCGAGGACAGCAGGGCGGCGGCTTCGCTGACGCTGGGCGTTCCCATGTGCTTCAGCACCGTCTTGCTGGGATGGGGCACGTCCACCCGCGCCAGTTCCTCGGCGGTGTAGAAGCGGACGGGGAAGTTCTTCTTCAACGACTTCACTACCGGCTCGCTGCGTTTGGCGTCGATGGTGGAGATGGAGGCGATGGCGGGTATCATGATGTTATGCTCTTCCAGAACCTTGTAGATGGCTTCCACCGCCTTCCGGGTCGGTCCGGCCTGGTGGGCAAGGCCGATGCCCACGTGCAGCACCTTGGGCAGATAGCAGATGAGGGGCATGTGGTTTACCGGGGGAACGTGGGGCGACACGCACAGCAACAGCTTGAAGCGGGAGAGCTTGATGTCCTTCAGGTTGTAGAACACTTCGACGTGGGGAGGCAGATTGGCTTCCAGCCAGTCGGTTCCTTTGTCGCGCACTTCGAGCAGCAGCGCCATGCGCTGACCGGAGACAAAGAGATTAATGTGCTCGTTCATGCACGCCCGTATCTTTTCCTCTTTGGTTTCGGCCAGTTCTGCCAGCAGTCTGGCGGAGTCTTCGGCGTTGATTACAGGAAACCAGTCGAAGCGCCGGGGCAGGACATCGAGCGCCCACAATCCGGTGAGGTCGCTTTGGGTGGTGATTACCGGTTCGGCACCCAGGATGCCGGCAATGGTGTTCGTCAGTTCATTCGCCCCGCCGATGTGGCCGGAGAGGACGGATATGGCGTGCCGACCGGTGCTGTCCACACAGACCACAGCAGGGTCGGTGTACTTGTTCTTCACGCAGGGCGCAATGGCGCGCACGCATATCCCCATGGCGCCGATGAAGATAAGGGCATCGTAGCGGTTGAAGTTCCCGGCTGTGAAATCGGGGACAGAGGGTATGTGTGTGCATCCGTCTTCGCTGCGGGGAGTGAAGATTTCCGAGTCGGAAAGTTCGTTGCGTAATAGCTCTGCGGTTTTCAAGCCCGCTTCGGAGATAAGGATGATAGCTGTTTTCATATTTGTATGTTATTTAGGGAAAGCTTCGTCCCGGAGGCAGCAGCCTCGGTGGGGAGCGTGACTTTTCAGTATTTCAATAGGATTATAATCGTTCAGGGCGATGCGCACGGAGGGTTGCACGTCCATTCCGGCGGCTTCTGCTCCACGGACGAAGGCGGTGCGGCTTTCTTCCGATACGGAGTTGAAGACGATGCAGCCTTCGGGCCTCAGGGCTTCTTTGGCTCGTGCCAGTATCTGGGGCAGATGTCCGCCGTGTCCGCCGATGAATATGGCGTCGGGGCAGGGGAGGTGCGAGGCGTCGGCCTGTAGGAAGTCGCCGATGAGCATCGTGATGCCTGGTGCGCCGAAGCGGCGGCTGTTGATGTTCGTCAGTTCCCGGCCTTCGGGACGTATCTCGAAAGAGACGACCGCCAAGTGCGGGAATTGCAGGCGGGCTTCGATGGAGACGGAACCGGTGCAGAAGCCGATGTCCCAGAAGACGCGGCTGCGATTCAGCTCCAGCGCCTGCAGGGTGAGCAGGCGGATGGGGCTTTGGTTATCATGCGGGAGCGCCCGTCGAGGTGGGCGAATTGCTCGTCGGGGATGCCGAAAGGACGGTACAGCAATTCTCCTATCGCCGGGAACAGTCGCTTCCCTAAGGTAGGAACAGCCTCTTCCCTGAGGTGGGAACAGTCGCTTCCCTAAGGTGGAAACAGCCTCTTCCCCGAGGTGGGAAGCGTCTCTATGCAGAGCAGCAGATTATTGGGATGCTCAAACTCTCCTTGTGCGGCCTCTTCCAGAGTCAGGCAGCGGATGCGTTCTTTGGCGGGATTGCCGAGATGTTCGCCCGTATACATTATATAATGTGTATAGCCATATTCAAGCAGTCGTGCGGCAATCGTGGCGGGAGTATGTTCGCGGTCGGTGAGGATGCCTATTTTCGGGGCGCGTTCTATCAGGGTACGGTCCAGTTCCTGCCACGGACGTCCGGTCAGGGAGACGGTGCGCATGTCGTCGTAGGGCATCACAAGGCGATGGGCAAGCGTTTGCAGGGAGTTGAAGGCGGGATAGAGGCGGATGTCCGCATCGGGCAGCTTCCGTCTCACCGTATTGGCAAAGCCGAAGAATAGCGGGTCGCCGGAGGCAAAGACGATAATCGCTTTCTCTGTCCCGCCCGCTTCATCGGAAGATAAAATGTTTTCATCGGAGGATAAAGTCTTCTCGTTCGGGGATAAATTCTTTTCGTACCGCGAAAATACGTCTTCGTATTGCCTGAATACGTTTTCCAAAGGTACGGTGATGGAAATCCATTCGGCATCTTCCGGCAGCAGGTCTTTCACTATTTCCCTGTGCCGCACGCCTCCCGAAAACACCTTTCCTTGCCGGATGTGCGCAATGACTTCCGGCGGGAAAAACGGTTCTCGGTTGTCGTCCATTCCTATGATAATAAAGTTTCGTTCCATTGCTGTTAGTTCTGTAAATGATAATTTAGCGGTGAAGCAGCTAAAAGTTATGAGTTATAAGTTATAAGTTATTTGTTGATGTTTCCCTTTCAGTATGATAATAAGACTATCTCAATTCTCCTCCTTCGGGAAGGAGGAGTACCCGTAGGGGGAGGTGGTAGGTAAAACAAGCTACCTTTTTGAGGATGATTTCTCTGTCTTATGCTCTCTACCACCCCGCCCTCCGGGCGCCCCTCCTTCCCGAAGGAGGGGAATTAAGTTACTCCCGTTCAAATGACAGCGCAGCGTTATTGCAAACAGATAACTCATAACTCATAATTCATAACTGAAGCGCGCCTGCGCGCTTACACGTCCCTTCACGGCTGCAACCGCTCCGCGTCATTATAACACAACACCGCATTCACCAGCGTGGCCGCCAGATTACTGCCGCCCTTGCGTCCTTCCACAATTATCTTCGATATCTGCGTAAACGGTTTCACCATATGCTTGGACTCTTGCACATGCACAAATCCCACCGGAGCGGCAACCACTCCTGCCGGACGTGCTTTCTCCTTGCGTATCAGGTCGCATAGCTCCATCAGCGCCGTCAGTGCATTGCCGAAAACAAAGAGAGCATCGGGATGTTCCTCCACCGCCAGACGGATACCCGCCTGTGTGCGCGTAATACCTTTCTCCGTTGCAATCACTCCCGTGCGAGGGTCGCCAAGATAACATTTCACCTCTACACCTAGCCGTTCCAAAGCACCTTTACGGATGCCGCTGGCCGCCATCGTAACATCGGTGACAATGGTCTTGATGCGTCCTTCGATAACCTGCTGATACAAGTTCGCCACGGCACCTTCGTCCGTGCGCAGCAGATTTTCCATTTCAAAGTCTGCTGTAGTATGTATGGCATGTAGCAATGCCCATTTATGGTCGAGGGAAATATTCCGGTTCTTCAGTTCCTTTTCGATGGTGCGGAAGCTGCGTATCATTATATCTTGACCGACACCCTTGGGGAGTTGAGAGTTGAGAGTTGAAAGTTGAGAGTTGGCTGCGCTGTTCTGCATAGCCTCATTTTCCATTATATAGTATCCGCGAGGCGTGATAAACGCCCCGTTCCATTCATAAGATTGCGAATTGCCTATTAGTATGACGGTAAACATATCCACCTCTTCGGGATTGAAACCCTCCAGCGTCGTGATGTGCACCTCCTGCTCCGGACGTCCCGCCTGGCGTACATATCCTACAGGCGTCTCCGGTGCGCGCCCTTCCCGAAGGAAAAGCTCCTTCAACCGATAGAGCTGCCAATAGCATCCCTCGCTCTTCGGATTATAGACGGCCGTCACAAAGTCCGCCGATGCCGCCGCAATGATACGCTTCTCGATGCGTTCCCACGGTGTCATCAGGTCGGAAAGAGAGATTACACAGAAGTCATGCCCTACGGGGGCGCCCAGCAGCGATGCCGCCTTCTGGAAAGCACTGATGCCCGGCAACGATACTATCTCTACATCGCTGTTCCGTTCCCGCTTCATTTCATAAATCAGCGGTGTCATGCATATATCCCCGCATCGCCGGAACTGATGACACACACCGTCTTTCCCTGTTCCGCCAGTTTAAACGCTTGTTCGGCACGCGCCCGTTCGCGCTTCATGCCGGTATCTATACATTCCGTTTCGGGGCGGAGGTGGGGAGTGGCAAACCGGAAATAGTATTTATATCCTACCACCACATCCGCTTCTTGCAAAGCGTCAATCACGGCAGGAGTAATGTCCGCTTCATTGCCCGGGCCGATGCCGGCAACTATAATTTTATGGTGTTTCATGTTCATATGTTCAATTGTTGTACAAATATAGGACTTAAATCTGAGATTCCGGGTCCTTTCCGGCAGCATAAGCAGCCTTTTTGCTCATGATGTCCCGTATGCGGTGTTTCAGTCCGAAGCGGATGTGTTCGATAAATATCTCTTGTATCTCGGACACCTGACCCAGTCCTTCCAACCGTGTACGGACGGTGAACCCTTCTTTTTCGAGCGCTTCCTTCCATTCGCCGACAATGTCGTTCTTGGCATGGTCGCTGGCCACGAACATAAAGGGTACTAGCGTCACACTCTTGGCTTTGCCCGCTTTCAGTTGTGCCAGCATGGTTTCAAAAGTGGGATATCCCTCGATGGTGCCCACATGGAAATTCGTCCGTCCGACGGCTTTCAGCATGTAGTCTATCTGGCTGTAGACGGCCGTGGCGGGAGTGTAAGTGCCGTGCCCCACGAGAACGAAATGCTCTTTCGTACCCTTCTTTCCTTCTCCTGCAGATGCTGCAAGGCGACTGCCCAGGATTTCCACCACCTTCTCCGCATCTACCGTAGAATAGAGCAGGGGAGTGCCCACACGTATCTCCTTGAAGAAAGGCAACACGCTCTCCACATCCCTGCGGAGCGACTCCATCTCCACACCTTCAATGATATTGGTGCTTTGCACGATGACGTGCGTGTAGCCTTCGCTGCGCAGTTGAAGCAGTGCTTCCAGCGGGGTCGGCTTCTCGATGCCGCGTTGTTTCAGGCGGCGGATAACGATGCGTGAGGTATACGCCTCCTTGAATTTCAACTCCGGAAAGGCCGCTTGCGCCTTGGCATTGATTGCATCAATCGTCAGCTCGCGGGTGTCATCGTGCGTGGTGCCGAAGTGCACCATCAGCAGGGTAGCCTTGTCACCGGGTTTCACACTTGCCAGCAGTTCGCTGTACTCATAATTGCCTCCCTCGTGCGCACGGCAGAGGAGGGAGAGGCTGAATAGAAGGGAAAGTAATACAAATTTCATAAGTGCAATTCTTTATTTTACTTATTGAAGCGTACCGACAGACTGACGTAAACCGAGCGTCCCGGGTTCAGTGTCGAGAAGTTATTGTTCCAGGGGCGGTCGTCCGTCTTGTCGAAGAGGTTTTCTATACCCACGCCCGGCTCCAGAATGATAGCTTTCAAGTTGAAAGTGTGGCGGGTGTTCAAGTCCCATTGTTGGTATTTGGGAGCATATCCGTAGGTCTGCGAATAACGTTCTCCCTGCAAATGCCCGTGTAAGTTCGCGTTCAGACGGTAGAAGCCCCAACTGTGTTCCCACTGTCCGTTCATATTACCCATGTGTCTGATGCTTTTGTCGATGGGCGACTCCTCGTAGACACCGTCTTTCAGTTGCCGGGCTTGGGTGTCCATGTAGGTATAACCGCCGCTCACTCTGAACCCGGCTCCGAGGTTTACCGTTGCGTTGAAGCTGAGTCCTTTGGCTTTCGCCTTGTTCACGTTGTCGCGCTGGCGTATTTCGCTGAACTGCGAATGTTTGTCTTCCAGTCCCATCGCGGCGATTTCCTCGTCCGAGAGCGTACGGTAATTTATCATATCGCGGATGTCGTTGATGAAACCCGTGACGGAGACCGAAATCCACCTGTAGTTATACTCGGCATTCAGCGAATAGAAGTTATTCTTTTCCGGCTTCAAGTTGGGATTACCTACCGTATATCGGTTGCTGGTTTTCGACTCATCCGTGGCATAGAGCTGCGAGAGGGTAGGCGTGCGGAAACCGGCGGCATAGGCGGCACGCAGGTTCAGTCCGCCCCACTTATACATCAGCGAAACATTGGGAGTGGCATAATTCTGGAAGTTCTCGTTGTAAATATAGCGAAGTCCCACTACGGCCTGCAAATTCCTCATCAGTTTGATTTCGTCCTGCGCATAGAGAGCCATCGTGTACATGTTCTCGAAGGAGATATTGTCCGACTCGCTCTTCAACTGCTCGTTGACGTACTCCATGCCTACCGACAGTTTGTTGTAACTGCCCACTTTGAAGATACCCTTTACGTTTCCGTTATAATAATGCACCCTCTTGCGCGTCACTTCATCGCCGGGCATGTAGTCGCCGGTCTTCTTGAAGTAGACGTAGTCCGAAGAAAAGTTATCGGAGTAGAATTCGGCGTCGATATATGCCGAACGGTTAATCATGTATTTCATGCCCGCACCGTAGGTATAAGTTCCGTGCTTCAGGTCGTAGGTGTAGGCATCCTTCTCCACGTATTTGTCTTTGCTTTTAGCGAAGTACTTGGCATCCTGCGGACGGCGTGTTTTATTGTCGTAGTAAGTGCCGCGCACATAGAACGACAACTTATCCGTAGCGTTGAACACAAAGCGCTGGTTCACCGTGTTCGAGTAAAAGCCTACCGAAGTGGGTTTGCCCGTTTCATATCCGTTCTCGTCTATCGGGTTATTTTGCCAGCTCCCCGCCTGACGGCGTTGGTAGGAGGTGTACGAAGACAGCTTTCCGGCATTGACGTCGGCATTCAGCGCTTCCGTCCAGCGTCCTTCACTGGAGTAGTGGGTATAGCTGGATACGTTTACCGTATTCTTGGCATCGTCCGTGATGATGTTGATGACACCGCCTATGGCGTCGCTGCCGTAGAGGGCGGAGACCGCACCGTTCAGTATCTCAATGCGTTTGATATTCGCCACGTTGACGCGGGTGTAGCGGTCTTCGCCTGCCAGCCGCTTGCCGTTCTCCAAAATTAGCACATAATCTTCGTTAATTCCGTTCAGGCTCATCGTAGTACCCATTCCGTTGGTGTAGGAAGAAATGTTGGGAGTCAGCTTCACCAAGGCTTCTTCCAGCGTAGAGACATTGGCGTTGCCTATTTCTTTGGCGGTGATGACCGACACCGGAACCGGGCTGTCCGTCATGCGGCGGTGCGTACCGGTGCCCGTCACTACCACCTGCCCGATATTGTTATAACTCCCTTCCATATTGATATGGATGTTTTTGTTGCTGCCTTCCGCCGTGAAGTGTTGGGGCGTGCAGCCCACATAGGTGAAACTCAGCACATGTTTTCCTTCCGGCAGGTTGCTGATGGTAAATTCTCCTTTTCCGTTGGTGGTGCCTCCCGACAAACTCTTGTCTACGCGAATGTTAACACCCACCAGAGGCGTGCCGTCTTCTTTGTCCGTTACTTTTCCGCTCAGAGTCACTTGGGCATAAACAGATGCTACCAGCCAGCAAAACAAGGCTGTCAATAAAAACTTTTTCTTCATTGATTGATAAGAATGTGATTAATACTTGCTTCCTGGCCCCGGGAAGTGTTATTTCTATATGTAATCACTCAGGCAGGTTTCCTGACTCAGTCTCTGCGAAAAGTTCAACCTTCCCGTCCGGATAACTTTTGGAGGGCGACTCCGAAGTCCTGTCGGACAGTGGCTTGATGAAGATACTTTTCGTTTGCTCTGTCGTACTTTGTCAAAAGCATGGAGCAGCAGACTTTACAGTAGCGGGCACTGTTTCAGCTTCTCACTGAATTCCCTTTTATGCGGCGGTCTGAAGGAAGGCCGCATCACCTAAGCGAATGCAAAGATATAGGTTTGTTTGAAAACAAAGAAACATGGATGGTTTATTTCATCCTGCGAGGTGGATTATTTTATCCCACGAGGCGGTGCTTTTTATCTCGTGAGACGGATTATTTCATCTCATGGGATAATTCCTTTCATTTCGTGAGACAATTAGAGGCGTTTCGCGGGATATACAACTTGCCATTTGTATCATATATTTATCATCTTTTTCTTTCGGCGTGGGTTCAATCGATAGGGTCATTCCCTTTAGCACTAAAATTAGCGGGCGTTTTATTTATAAATTGCTGTTATATAGATGCTTGCCTGTTTTCGATGCAGTGTTTAAGGCTGTTTGTACCCGATAGGACGGAATTGAAGTATTACTTGAAAACAAGGGGGATATGTCCTGATTTTTATTCTATGAATGGGAATTTAGTTCACTATAGAGGACACGGCGTTTTTTCTTTGTTCACCACAGAGGGCACAGAGTTCCACAGAGGATTTAAAAACGCAGATTAACGCAAATTCCCGCAAAGATTAAATCTGTAGTATCTGTCATTCAGAGCGGAGCGAAGACAGATAGCCTTGTCAATCTTGCATAAAAGAGAGATCCTTTGCGAAAATCCGCGTTAATCTGCGTTTTTAAATCCTCTGTGGAACTCTGTGCCCTCTGTGGTGAACAATGAAAATATATGTCGTCCCATCCTTTTTGCTTTACCGTTTTATGCGGTAAATCTGGGGCTTAAGAAAGTGACCCTTGAATGTGAACTTAAAATGAATGCTTTTTAAGATATAATTCATTGTGTGTCAAAGAGTAATGAGGCTTTTGGTACTTCATGTTATGAAAACGCCATTTCCCCCATTTTCATCTCTTTTTGCCTGTTTTTCCCTTTATCATAAATAAAAGAAACATACATTTATTCCGGCTGATAACCCTCGCCGTTTTCCCAAGCATCGGCATCGTTCCAGTTTTCAGCTAAGTGGTTCACCCAAATCTGGCGGATTTCGGGATAGCTGCCAAGGGCTTTGATTTGGCAACCTTCTTTCAGTCCGTGGTCCGCACCGGCTTCGCCTACGGGGTGAGCTTCAAACTCTTTGTTTACCTTGAAACCGATCTTTGTCAGGCGTTCGCGCCAATTGAATTCGTTGGTGTTCAGCTCCACCGTATTCTTGTAGTAATTGTCGTTGTCGTTCTCTACCAATGCTTCCAGACCCCAGAGGTCATTGTGGGCATGGTCTCCGGCGATAGACATGAAAGGAGCGAGGTACACATTCACTTCCTCCGGTTGCAGGTTGTTGTCTGCACAGTATTTCATGATTTTGGAGTAAACGCAATCGGGATAGTTGGCAATCATAGTTGCAGCCGTAGTAATCGGCACGCGCTTTGCAGGGCTTTCTTCTTCCTCTTTCGGCCAGAAAAGCATGTCACCGTAGTCTACCGTACCCACGAAGATGTTATCAAAGTCGTTTGCATCGACACCGTGCAGGGCTTCTTCCATTTCGGTATATTTGCCGTTGGCGCTGTAGTTCTTGTCCGGGTTGCCGTGTCCCATCAGGAGGACAATGTTTTTCTTATCGCCCAGAATGCCCGCATCTTTATAGTGCTTGTAGAGTACTTGGGCCACAGCTTCCGTGTCTTCATCCTCTGCCAGCAGATTGGCGCCTTTCAGTACGTCGATGTTGGGGAAGTCTTCAATCATGAAATTCTTCTTTACGTCGGTATTCATCAACGACAAGTATTCCTCACCCGGAATGACGTGGAACGACTGTACGGCAACTCTCTTATAGCCAGCTTTGCCGATGGCTTCCAACCAGTCGGCCAACTTGTAGCGTGCTTCGCCGGTAGAGGCTTCTGCATGGAGAATGCAGGTACGTGAAGTGAAGGAAAGATAGATGTCGGCTTCATTGCCGAACTTAGCTTTGAAGTCATTGTAAACTTCATCGTAAACAGCGAGAGATTCGTTATAGGTACTTCCGAAAGTACACAGTAGGATAGCCGTGTCATGCTTCTTTTCTGCGGCGACCTTGGTCACGGCAGGGTTTACGGTACTTTCTTCGTCGTCGTTGTCGCAGGATGTAAATCCTGCACACGTTGTAGCTGCTATAAGAGCAGCAGTCAGATAAAACTTAAACTTTTTCATACGATAATAAATTGAGTTTATAAAATAAAAATGAATTAATCACTTGTTCTTGAACTTGATAAGCGCCGATGCATAGAAGTTCCTGCCCGGTGTACTGGTGGCCCGGTTGCGTCCGAAGGGAGTACGGTCTACGTAGTCGAAGAGATTGTCCACCCCCACGTTCATCGTCAGCGACCACTTCTTCATCTTCAGCAGGGAGTGGGCGGTGTTGATGCGCCAGGTCTGGAAACCGTCGGCGTTGTTGTCGTTCACGTAGTGGCGGGTCGATTGGTATCTGCCGTAGATGCCTACACCCAGTTGGTAGCGATGCCAAGCATGGCGCCAAGAGGCGTTGAGGGTTGCGTTATGATTGGAAGTGGCATCAATAGAGACATACTTCATATAATGATAGCCCTTGCCCGAATATTGCGCCTTGGGGTCGGCATAACTGTATCCGCCGCCCAGCGTAATGTCGCGGACGGGGTGGTAGCTGAATGTGAAGTCGGCTCCGTAGATACGCGCTTTCGTCAGGTTGCGATACTCCTTGCTCTTCTGTATTTCGAGCATCTCCTCTTCGGGGGTGACGTTGATTTCTACCAGTTCTATCATGTTGCGAAGGTTATTCATATAGCCCGTGAGGCTTGCCTGGAACTTCTTCCCCACATATTCGATGCCGACGGAAGCGTATTGAGAAGTCTGCGCTTTGAGGTCGGTGTTGCCGTGATAGGCGGTCAGGGAGCCGCCTCCGATGACGCCGCTGTAATCGTAGTACAGTTCCTTGATGGTAGGCGATTTATAGCCCATGGCATACGAGGCGCGCAGGTTGATGTCGTTACCTATCTTATAGAGTGCGGATACTTTGGGGCTGAGGTTCGTTCCGGTTTCTTTGTGTTGCGTGCCGCGCACACCTGCTGTCAGGATAAAGTTGTCGGTAGCCGTCCATTCCTCTTGTGTATAGGCGGCGAGGCTGTAGACGGAAGCTTTATCACCGTTTACGATGCGGTGGGGAGACTCCAGCTTATCGTACAGGTATTCCATACCGGCGTTCAGGATATGGTTTTCGCCGAAATAGAACACACCTTTTACCTGCGCCTGCACTTGTTGCTGTATGCTTTGCTTGATGCGCTGTCCGGCATAGAAAGTGACGTGCTTGTGGCGGTCGTTGTCCAGATAGTAGTCGGTATATTCATTTCGCTTATAGTCGTAGAAGTAGCCGAAACGTCCGTAGGATACGTCGGCGGTGAGGTAGTTGCGCCATCCTAACTTATACTTTGCTCCGGCGGCGTAGGTGTGGTTGTTGTAATAGAAGTCATTTGCCACATACTTCAAGGGGCCGTGCGAGCGCATCACCCATCGTTGGTAGAAGGTCGCTTCGGCGGTGATGGTGAGTTTCCGGTTTGCCTGATATTCCAGGTTCTCGGACACGGTGTAGTTGGTGGCACGGTTGGTAGTCATGATGGTGGAGCCGGATTGCAGTTGGTTCTGATACCACTCTCGGTCGGTGTTTCGCCAACCGTCGGTGTGGCGGAAGTTTACGGCAGTCACCGATTTCAGTTTGCCGTAGTTGAAGCCGAAGCTGGCACTTTGGCGCACATCGCCATGTTCGCCCACGCGGGTGGTGCTGGTCAGTTCCATCTTCTCCTTGCTTCGCTTGGTGATGATATTGATTACTCCGGCAATGGCATTGCTGCCGTAGAGGGATGAAGCCGCACCTTTCACAATTTCGATGCGTTCGATATTGGCGGGGTTCAGTTGGTTCAGGTCGTTCTGCCCGCCGATGTCGCCGTTCATCCGCTTTCCGTTTATCATGATGAGGATGTAGTCGTTGTTCAATCCGTTCAGTTGGATGTGGCTGCCCATGTCACCGTCGTGGAAGGTGAGGGAAGGGGATAGCCTGCTCAGCAGGTCGTCGATGCTACGGGCCTGGTATTGCTCCAATGCCTTTCCGGTGATTACTTCCGTTTGCACGGGGGGCGTCTTTCAGGTAATGCTCCGTTCCCGTGCCGGTTACTACTACTTCGTTGAGCAGCAGCGAGAGTTCTTTCTCATCTTTTTTCTCAAGGATGCTTTGCGCTGTGGCAGATTGCACTACGCAACACAGCAGCATCGCTCCAACCCAATAGTTGTGCTTCATCGTTTGCCGATTTTTATTTGAATTAAATAAAACGGCACGTTGCTTCTATAAACGTAATGACCCGGAAGAATAAAATAGGTGACCTATTGTATAGTATGGGGACGTCGCTTCTAATCCTGGAAGCTCAGTGCTCAAGTTGTGGAAGTTGGTAGATATTCTGGCTCTCCTCTGTCCGTACTGCCTTCCCATTGCCGCGTGGGCAACAGTGGCTTCTGTGGTTACAGACATCTTTCAATTGAGGATTACAGCTGCAGGTACAGCTCCGGTTTCTCACCGGATTCCCTTGCATCGGTCGGCGGGTATGCCTTCCGATTGCCAATTCCGGGGGCAAAGATAAAGACTTTTTAAGAAAAAGAAGTATAATGATGCAGAAAAGTTGCTTTGCACCTAAAAATTATCCTGCACTATTCGCATAATAGGCTTCCGCCTGTGCCAGCGTCTCCGGTTTTCCCACGTCGAACCAGCCTTTGCTGTCAATGGGATAGCCTTGTATATGCGCTTCGCGGCAGATGTCGATATAGAACGGGGTAATGGAGAATTTGCCGTCCCAGCGTTCGTTCTCCATGTATCGGAAGATGGAGGGCGAGAGGACGTGCACACAGCCGAAGGCTTGTTCCTGATAGCCGTCGGCAGGGTAGGTCAGGTCAGTGGGCAACACTTCTCCGGTGGATTTATTAATCCAACCGCAAAGACGGTTTTCCTCATTCATCAGCAGATAGCGGGAAGTGTTGCGATGATTGGTCAGCAGCGTTGCGTCGGCATCGCTCTCCAGATGGTGGCGGTAGAAGGCGGCAAGGTCTATGTCCGACAGTATATCGGCATTGTGTATCAGGAAAGGTTCGTCGCCATCCAGAAAGGGACGGGCTTTCTTGATGCCGCCGCCGGTATCGAGCAGCCGGTCGCGCTCATCGCTGATATGTATATTCACACCAAAGTTATGGTTAGCTTTGAGGAAATCGAGTATTTGTTCTCCGAAGTGGTGGATGTTGATGGTGATGTCATCAAATCCGGCTTCTTTCAGTCGGAGGATAACTCGTTCCAGCATGGGCTTTCCGGCAACGGGAACGAGGGCTTTGGGCATATTATCCGTCAGCGGACGCAGGCGGGTGCCGAGCCCGGCGGCGAATATCATTGCTTTCATGTTTATTGTGATAAGTGATAATTTAGGAGTTAAGGGAGTTAGAGGAGTTAGAGGAGTTAAGCCGATAGTTCCATATATATTATATCATTTAGGCTTTATTACTCAAAACTATTGGCTTAACTCCTTAACTCCTCTAATTTCTTAACTTCTTAGATTTAGTTCTTCGCTTTGAATATCTGTTCAATGTTCTGTTCCCGGTGTACCAGATTTACTTGTACACCGAACTTCTGGTTAAGATGTTCGGCAAGGTGCTGTGCCGAATATACGGAACGATGCTGCCCGCCCGTGCATCCGAAGCTGATGGAAAGGTTGGTGAAACCGCGTTCCATATATCGCTTGACCGAGGCATCTACCAAAGCATATGCATGTTCGAGGAATACGGCAATCTCCCCGTCTTCTTCGAGGAAACGGATTACCGGCTCGTCCAAGCCCGTAAACGGTTTGTAGCGCTCGTACTTGCCGGGGTTGTTCACGGCGCGGCAGTCGAATACAAATCCGCCGCCATTGCCGGAGGAGCCCTCGGGAATACCTTTCTTATAGGCAAAGCTGGTGACCTTCACCACCAGACGGCGTTTCTGCAAGTCGTCGGTGAACTGTTTCAGCTCGGTGAGTTCGCGCAAAACCTTGCAGAGGTACGGATATTCGGGATAAGGCTCCTGCAACAACCGGCGCAGGTTCTCGATGGCAAAAGGCACGCTTTGAATGAAATGCGGCTTCTTCTCGAAGTACCCGCGGAAACCGTAGGCACCCAACACCTGCATGGTGCGGAAAAGTACGAAATGGCGCAACTGGGCGTAGAAATAGGCTTCATCTACGGGTTGATACTTGCATAAAGCGTCAATGTATTCTTTCAGAAGCTCTTGGCGTAGGCTGTCGGGATAGTTCGCCTTGGCTTGCCACAAGAAAGAGGCGACGTCGTAGTACATCGGCCCTTTGCGTCCGCCCTGAAAATCGATAAGCCAGGGCTCACCATCCTTAATCATGACGTTGCGGCTCTGGAAGTCGCGATACATGAATGTGGCGGAACTGCTGCGTAGCAATACGTCCGCCATCTTCTGAAAATCGTCTTCCAGGCGGTCTTCCTGAAAATCCATGCCCGTGGCTTTGAGGAAACAGTATTTGAAGTAGTTCAAATCCCACAAGATGCTGCGGCTGTTGAACTCCGCCTGCGGATAGCAATAGGAGAAGTCCATGCCGTCGGCTCCGGCAAACTGCACGGCGGGCAGCAGGCGGATGGTCTTGCGCAACAACTGTTTTTCGTCTTCACCGAATACGCTGGTCTTGCGGCCCTTCTCGATGGCATTGAAGAGGAGGGTGTCGCCCAAGTCTTCTTGCAGGTAGAAAATATCGTCTTCGGAACGGATGAATACTTGCGGAACGGGCAGGCCTTTCTCACGGAAATGTTCTGCCATATAGAGGAAGGCACGGTTCTCTTCGATAGACTCGCCAATGACGCCAATCAGCGTTGGGTTGCCCGTGAGGCGGAAGTAGCGGCGGTTGGAGCCGGAAGAAGGAAGTTCGTCGATGGTTTCCG
The DNA here is from genome assembly GCA_021203515.1 of Bacteroides sp. Lineage (GTDB taxonomy): Bacteria > Bacteroidota > Bacteroidia > Bacteroidales > Bacteroidaceae > Bacteroides. The sequence continues at coordinate 28,621 of JAJQAY010000096.1, forward strand.
GTTCGTGCCCGGTATGTGTGATGTAGAGTTTTCTGAGTTCTTCGGTTATCATAGCAGTTATTTTAAATTTGGCAGCTAAGATAAGGCTTTTGTTGGAGATATGTTTACCTTTGCACAACAAAATCCAAGAGTAAATAACTCATAACTTATAACTCATAACTCAAAATGCGTTCAATACCACAATTTCTGATAGCAGCCCCCATGTCCGGCAGCGGAAAGACAACAATCAGCCGCGGGCTGATGGCGTTACTAGTGAAGAAAGGGCTGAAGGTACAACCTTTTAAGTGCGGCCCCGATTATATAGATACTAAATATCATACGGCAGTGTGCGGACGCCGTCCGTAAATCTGGATACTTTCATGGCGTCCGGGGAGCATGTTCGCAGCCTATATGCGCGTTATGCCGCCGATGCGGATGCCTGCATTGTAGAAGGCATAATGGGAATGTTCGACGGATATGACCGCGACAAAGGTTCGTCGGAGGAAATAGCGAAATTGCTGCATTTGCCCGTAATCCTTGTGGTCGATGCGAGGTCTGCCGCCTATTCGATGGCTCCTTTGTTATCAGGTTTCATTCATTTCCGCCCGGAGGTGCGGATTGCAGGAGTCATCTTCAACAAAATAAGTTCGCCCCGTCACTACGAAATGTTGCAGGAAGTGTGCGCCGATTTAAACGTTACTTGTCTGGGTTATCTGCCGAAGAAGAAAGATTTTGAGCAGGAGTCACGTCACTTAGGGCTTAATTTCAGAACATCGAAAGTCACATCTCCCCTGGAGGAACTTACGGAGGCGCTGGAGCAACATGTGGACTGGCAATTGCTGTTGGAAAAGACCACGCTCCCATTGCCGGAAACGTCGGAAACGGTTGCTCAAGAACCAGGGAAATTGCGGATAACGGTAGCTTGTACAGAGGAGTCTTTTTCCTTTATTTATGAGGAGCATCTGGATATACTCCGCCGATTGGGCACAGTTACTTTCTTCAATCCGGAGCATAACCGTCCAAATTCGCAAAAGACCGATTTGCTTTATCTGCCGGGCGGTTGTCCGGAGGAGTGTGCTGAAGAATTGTCTCAGGCATGGCGTGCACGGGAATCTGTGCGGAAGTATATAGAGGCCGGCGGACGGGTATTGGCAGAGTGCGGAGGCATGATATACCTTGCCAATCAGATAATATATAGTGAATGGGAGTATGAGGGAGACCTTGACGGTTATGCCGATATGGTAGGGATTTTCCCTTTTGATATAACGAATGAAAAGGAAGATCGAAAACTGACGTTGGGTTACCGCCAATTTGATTATAGCGGCCAGCATTTGCGGGGACACGAATTTCATTATACACAGTTCTATAAGTATAAAGATTATTATGACGAATGCCGGACGGTAACAGCGCTGCCGCCTTCTGTCGCGCAAGTCTTTGATGCCAAAGGACGCCCGGTCGGTACTCCGGTGTTTCGGTATAAGAACGTGATAGCCAGCTATACGCATCTGTATTGGGGAGAAACGGATATAATGAAGTTGTTTGAGTTATAAGTTATGAGTTATAAGTTATTTGGTTATGAAAAGGGTATATACACGGACGGGAGATAAGGGGACAACCGGTATTCATGGCGGTGGGCGTGTTCCTAAAGACGATATACGCATCGAGGCGAACGGTTGTCTCGATGAACTGAATGCCGTGATAGGCATTGTGCGCTCCTTGCTTCCGACAGGTGATGCGTGGCAGGATTTGCTGCATACTATTCAAAGGGAGTTGATGGTGGTGATGAGCCATGTGGCGACTCCCTGCGATGCGGTAAATCCCAATCCGCTATCTGCGGCAGAGCTGACTGTTCGCTGCGAAGAAAAAATGGACGGGATGACGGCCGAATTGCAGGATAACGGTTATTTCCTTCTTCCCGGCGGTACACCGGTTTCCGCACAGCTTCATTTTGCCCGTACTGTTGCCCGTCGTGCCGAGCGCCGGTTGTGGACGCTTCATCGGCAAGATGCAGTGAACGAGGACATTCTGCGCTTTATCAATCGGCTATCCGATTTGTTCTTTGTGATGGCACGCATGGAGATGCAACGGCAGAATTGGACGGAAGAGAAATGGCAGGAGTTTGCTTACAAAAGAAAGCTTTAATTTAAGTTGATTTTGTCATTGATTTGTAATCAAATTGTTAACAAAGAATAAACCTATTAAACCATGTTATAAGTGCGCCAGATGCGCATTGATAATTTGGAGATTTAAAGAAAGTCCGTATCTTTGTACTGTGTTTTTTTGTAGTATTAGATTTAAGGTTAACAAAAAGATTGGCTGTCTGTGATAGATAGCCTTTTTTCATGCTCTTTTGTTACCTCTCTTATACACTAGCCGGGTGGTCTGCAGGGCCAGTATTCCATAAACTATCACTTGTATCCACAATATCAGCATTTGCGGCCAGATGTCGAAGAGGCTTGCGCCCATCGAATTGAGTTTCACAAAGGCGAGTACGGCGGGAGAGACCGGAAATATGCAATACACTGCCTGCCAATACCAGGGCATCAGTTCCAACGGATAAGAGACGCCTGACAGAAAAATGTATCCCACGGAGAAAAAGGCTATCATCAGCAAGGGTGCTTCGGAGTCAGTGAACCAGCGGGAAACGGCAAGTCCGAAGAAGCTCGTTGCCAACAAGTAAGGTATCATCATCATGATAATGTACCAACTGTTGCCGATATTGGGAATACTGAATATATGCGGCAATAACCCTATCAGGAATAAGGAAAACACGGCATACAACATTACATATACGAAAGTTCGCCCGACAACAATGCGCAGTGCGCTTCTCCAAGCCGGACTATCCCAAGAACAAGCTGAACTATCCCAAGAATAAGCCGGACTATCTAAATTCTCCTCCTCCTGGGAGGTTGCTCTCCCCCGATAAACGGGGGAGTAAGGAGGGGGTGAGTACCCGCAGGGGGAGGTGGTAGGTAAGCTCCGCCTCCTTTCCGCTTCCTCCCCCGTCAACATCCCAATCACCATCAGCATCGTCTGGAAAATAATGACAATAATTACCGCCGGAATAAGATAAGAACCATATCCTTCCGTATAATTATAAAGTGCCGTCCCCGACACATTAATCGGTGCCGAAGAAGCGACGGCCAGCAGCCCTTGTGGCGGCAGAAATACGGCACCTTCCGCACGATGGGCATCGTTCAGGGCAAGCATGACCCGCGTACTGGCTTCGTGCACCCCTTTGAAGTCAAGAAATGCATTGGTGGCGGCATAGAGAATGAACACAGATGTTTCCCCTCTGCCCACACGCGCCTCGAAGTCGGCGGGCAGATAGAGAATGCCGGAAACTACTCCCTGCTTTACCCATTTGCGGGCCTCAAGAATATTCGGTGTCTGAGCATGGACGGACGCCTGCGGAGTGGCATCCAGCAGTCGGATATATTCGCGACTGAGGGCAGAGTGGGAGAGGTCTACCACGGCCACGGGAGCTTTACGCACCAGATTGGGAGCATACATATAGTTGTAGAGCAGTCCGTACATGAAAATACCTCCCGCCACCACGAGCAGAATGGCCGGATTGGTGGCAATGGCGTTCCATTCACGACGGATGACAGCGGAGATGGAGGGGACAAGTTGGCGACCCGATAAAGCATTGTGTAGCTCCTTGTCCCCTTGTCTCCTCGTTTCCTTGTCTCTCCTTTCTCTTCGTATCCACCACTTCAGCAACGGCAATATCAACACCGCCAGCAGCGGAAAAAGCAGCAGAATAGCCACCGACTGCCAGATATAAACAAATCCTGCGTTGAAGTAAATCATCGCCTGCGCCGCTTCTGTGAAGTGCCGCACCGGGAAAAGGTAGGATAGGAGATATACCGGAGTGTACATGGCATTTACCGGAAACGTGACTCCCGACAGCGTAACCCCTAGCGAACCTATCATTGAAACGATACTGATGATATAGGCTATCTTCGGGAAGGTGGAGAAGATGAGTACGGCGAGGGCTTGCGTGGCGATGATAAAGAGCACTGTCAGGGCATTCATTGCCCATAAATTGCCTTCAAACGGGATATGCAGCGGGCCGAACAGTATGTAGTTGCCGAAGATGGCGATAAGCGAAAAGATGAGGGTATAGGGCAACGGCTTTCCGACGATGGCGGTGAGGATATTGGCATTGCGCAGGTCGTTGCGGTCTTTTCCTTCGGGGATGGTGACTTTCAGCCATTCCCGTGCCGTGCCGAATTTGATTTCACTGCCTACGGCATAAACCGTCACCAGCAGTATGAGTATCTGTAGTAGGATGAAAAAGAACGGTTGACTCAGATAAATGGAGTAATCCATATCGGGATTGTAGAGGGGATGCGCGCTGGACTCTATGGGCAGAAGGAAAGTCTGCATCTGCTCTTGCCCCACACCGAGCGCTTCGGCCTGCACGATGATGGGTGACAGCGCCACGGAAGCTAGTGCGCTCTCGAACGAGGCCATCACCTCGCTACACACGGAAAGTAGGGCATAATGGCAATAGTAGGTCAGTGTGGCGTCTGTGCCCGTCACTGCCTTCTGCTCGAATAGGGGCGGGATGGAGAGGTAGCCGTATATCTCCTTGCGCTGTACAGCCTGACGTGCTGCGGCTTCGTCCGTGAAGTGCTTTGTGACGCGGAAGGTGGTGACGGCGGAGATATGGCGGGATATGCTGCGCGAGGTGGCGGTATTGTCCTGGTCGACAATGCCTATGGGGATGTTCTCCATCTGTCCGTTGCCGAAGATGGTGGACATAAAGAACAGACAGAATAAGGGCAGGACGAGGCACACGCCGAGGTAAAGACGGCGTGAAGTCATGCGGTGCCATTCGCGGAGGGAAACATTGTGTATAAGCAAATAACTCATAACTTATCACTCATAACTGTCAACAGTACCGACATTCCGGGTCGCAACCCCTCTACCGCTTGTGTCGGACGGGCATGTATTTCAAAAGTCTGCATGTCGTAGCTGCCCGTTTGTTTAGTCGATTTCCAGGTGGCGAAGCTGCCCAGCGGACTGATATAATAGATACGGAACTCTACGTCTTTCTTTCCGAGTGCCGGAACGTCTGCCACGAACGTGCCGCCCATTTTGAATTGCGGCATCAAGTCTTCGCGGATGTTAAATACCGCATGCGCATCGCTCATCACGACAAGGTTCATGATGGGAGTGCACGGAGCAACCAGTTCGCCGCGCTTCGGGAAGAGAGTGGCTATTTGTCCGTCTTCGGGAGCAGTCAGGCGGGAGTCTACAAGCAGGGCAGACACCTCGTCTACCGTGCTGCGGGCGGCATCTACCAGGCTGCGGGCGGCTGCGCGGTCTTCGCTTTGAGCACCGTCCACCGCCATCTGATACTGCTCGTAGGCGGCACGCTCGGCAGCTTGTGCGGCTTTGTACATGGCCTCTACTTCGTCTTTGCGCTGGGAGGTGACAACGCTGTCCTTATATAAGGTAAGAATACGCTGGTAAGTGGTCTTGGCAAGTGCGAGGTCGCTTTGCGTTTTGTTCCATAGCTGCCGGGCGGTGGCGATGATTTGGCGGCGTGTGCCGGCGTCTACTTTCTTGTTCTGCTCCTGGGCCACTTGTTCCAAAGCGTTCACCTGGCGGTACTTGGCTTCTACAGTAGGGCTGTTGATGACAACGAGCGTATCGCCTGCTTTCACCCAATCCCCTTCTTGCACAAGGAACGAATCTATTCGCCCCGGAAGTTTACCGCTAATGCGGATTTCGGTCGCTTCCACCTGGCCTTGCAATACCATTTGGGGCGGCCCATGAACGACATTCCTACTACCGATACGATGACGGTAAGGGCGAGGATGATGACGAATGCAATGCTGATGCTTTTGTTAGTTATTCTCATATAGGTTTTGGTTTTATATAATTCTATTTAGTTCACCACAGATTGAAGAGAAAGATTAAGAAAACGCAGATTAACGCAAATTCACGCAGATTATTTATTGTAGTAGAGTTTTCTTTGCGAAAATCTGCGTTAATCTGCGTTTTCATAAGAATAATCTGTGTTAATCCGTGTAATCTGTGGTGAACCTCTCGAAATGTTCCGGCACCCCGCACAGTGCCAGCAAGTTCATCAAGGCTACATCATATTCATAATAAGCCGCCAGCCGTGCCACACGGACGTTTGCCAGCATCGTTTCGGCATCCACCACTTCGGTGCTTGTCGCCATGCCCTCGGCAAACGACTTCTTGCGAATACGTACCAACTCTTCACTCAGTTCAATAGTTGTATTCAACGCGCGTACATTATCCTGCGCCTTTTGCAGTTGCGTATAGAGCTTGTCTACGTCTACACTCAGGTCGTCTTTGGCTTTGGCTTGCCCCAGTGCAAGCGTCTGTTGTGCCAGTTTGGATTGGCGGATGCGCTTTTCGCGTGCCAGACCATCGAAGAGGTTCCACGTAAAGCCTACGCCTATCATGGTGCGGGGCACAAGGTTACTCTGGATGCCGTGTGCATAGAGCGTCTGTTTGCCGAACAGGGCTATGTCGGGCAGGTATCTGCTTTGGTCGATGCGGAGTTGTTGCCGGGCGATGTCTGATTGCAGTTGCAGTTGGGTTATCAGGTAGTTTTCCGTTTGCATCGCTTGCAGAAACTCTTCTTTGGCGGGCAAAGAGGAGTTGATGAAGAGGGCGGAAGTGAGTTCGATGCTGCATGTATCCTCCAGGTTGAGGAGGGCGCGCAGAGCACTTTGCACTACGGTCACTTCCTTTTGGGATGCTTCCAGGGCGCGCTGTGCTTCGTCCATGTTTACCTGGGCAAAAAGGCGGCCGGCTTTGTCAATCATTCCGGCGGCTTCGAGCTTCAGCACATCTTCGTAATGGCGTTGCAGGCTGTTGTAGGTTTCTTGCTGCACACGCGCTACTTCCCGGGCTAGGCGCAGCCCGAAGTAGCTTTCTGCCAATAGAGTACGTTGGGTAGCATCCGTCTGTTCGCGGCTTTCGCGGGCGATGTCCACCATCGTGCTCCCTATCTTGCTGGCACGGATACGTTTGCCACCGGAGAAAACGACCCATTCGGCAGTAAGTCCTACGGAGGTGAGGTTGCGGGGAGTGAGTGGGAAGACTAACGTGTGGCCGCCTATCTGGTCAAGGATGCTGCTGATGAACTGGTCGTCCGGCAGAATGCTGTGTACGAAGTCCTTGGTCGGTTCGGTGAATTGGGAAGCGGCTGTTTCACTTCAATCTTCTCAGATAGATGGACGAAGGTTCCGGCACCTTGCAGGCTGGGATACCAAAGGGCATTCAGCTTGTCTCGCTCTGCACGTGCGGTTTCAACCTCCTTGTCGGCTATCTTCAGGATACGATTACTCTGCTGCATCTGGCGCAGGGCATCGGCATAGCTTAGGGAGAGCGTTTGTGCAGGCACGGTTTGTGCTTGCAGCAGGTGTGGTTGTAGTGTCAAGGTTGCTGTAAGCAGTGCAGCACTCATTATTATTCTGTTCATACAAACGTTGCAGGTTTAGGTTTTATGGACGTCTGTAACAAGCGGGTAGGGGAATTTGTTCGGAGATTATTGTATGGTCGGTCTTGGGATGAATAAGGGGAATTAGTACATCTGGAATGATAAAATACTAATACAATTATGCCCCTTCGCCCCGTTCTCTCTATTCTCCTAATAATTAACTGCTTAGGATAAGTCTTCGGTTTGCCGTAGAGGAGAATGCTGTTCCACACCGAGAAACGAACTGTTCCCCGGTGAGGAAAGTATCGTTTCTCGGTGGGGAACGGTAGCTTGATTTACTGAATGAGGAAAGATGATTACATCTTGTGGGTATGCAAGAGATTACCTATAAATGGGAATTTAGGGGCGTAGCGCCCCGGCAAAGCTTCCCTTTCGGATGATACCAAGACTATCTCAACTCCCCTCCTCCTGGGAGGAGGGGTGCCCAAAGGGCGGGGTGGTAGGTGAGAAAAG
>JAJQAY010000048.1 GCA_021203515.1 Bacteroides sp.
AAAGATACAACTTTTATTTGAATTATGCAAGATTAAAACAGGCAATTCCGATATAATTTAGTGTTTGTATCCGTGCGCAAGTCGAAGGGCTCAGCCGTATCGCTGCCTCTGTAGGGCCAGCGCAGGGTGTATGTATGCGCTGCTGCTTTGGCGGCTCCGTCGTAAGTTGAATACGGGGTGATAATGGAAGCCGTCAAACGCGGATCGCGATTGGCATAAGCCTGCTTGATGCGGGCTTCATTTCCCGTAGGCAAGTATTTACTCATGTCTGCCCCTTTGGTTGTCCAAGTATCTATTTCTTGCTGTGTCATATTGTCACGGAAGAAGAAGACAGCTCTTTGCTCGGGAGTCATTTGGCTGTATCCGGGAAGTACATCATCCCAGTTGAATGCACTACCGTCTTTGTTTTGGTAAGAGTTTACAAAATCGGTACTTACCAAATAAGTGTTCCAACCTTGTTGTGCGGTAGAGTTACGGGTTCCGTAGCGGAAACTTGCGTCATTTCCCATACCGGGAAGTCCGATACATTGTACAGAGAATATCATTTCCGGGCTTTGTTCGTTGGCCTCTTTGAAGAGTTGCTTATAACTGCCCTGGAATAGAGAATGGCCTGCTGCTCCCACTGCTTCGAAATCTTTGGAAGCCTTTTCCCATTCTTTTAAGTATAGGTATGTTTTTCCCCCGCAGCGCATAAGCTATTGATTTGGTCATACGGCCGAAGTCATCGCTTCCTGTTTCATAACGTTCCGGCAGATTGGCTTCGTTGATGGCGTCAGTTAAGTCGGCAATCACTGTTTCCCAAATTTTTTGCTCGGTTTTACGTCCTTGCGTACACTCTTCCATTTCTATAGGTTCGAGGTAAAGTGGCACGCCTTTGTACATACTGTTGAGTTTATAGTAAAAGTAAGCTCTCAACGCTTTGGCTTCTGCTATCAGGCGGGCTTTCTTAGTGTCGGCCATATCGGGAACGCTTCCTAAGTGGGCAATAGTATCGTTTGCACGGTGTATGCCGGCATAGTGCTGTGACCAATAGTCTGAAAACAGACCGTTGCTTGTCGTGATTTTGGCAGTCAATATAGGATAATCCTGATCACGACAGTCGGAAGAAACCCCATAACAGTCGAATTTATACATAGCTATACCGACATAGTCTTTGAATAGCGTGGAATAAATGGCATTCACACCCTTATCCGCCAGGTTCTCTGATTTCCACATATTTCCGGAACTGATGGAATCGTAGGGAAACAGGTCCATTAAGTCGCCCTGACAACTACTCAATGTGAGAGTAGCTGCTGTTATCATAAATATGTTTTTTAATAATTTCATAGTCTTATAATCTTTAGAAAGTAATATTAGTATCAAATGCAAATGATCTTACCGAGGTGTATGTCGGGTCAGCACCAATTTCCGGGTCTTGACCGGGGAATGAGTCAAAGCTAAACAAGTTCTCACCTGATAAATAGAAGCGTACGCTCTGAGTGAATATCTTCTTGACTATCTTCTCAGGCAGGGTATATCCTATTGTGAAATTCTTCAGTTTCAGATAGTTGGCATTGTAGAGGAAGTGAGTACTTGTTTCCACGTTCTGTGAACCGGATTCACCCAATGTCAGACGAGGATATTTGGCATATAGGTTTGTTCTCGGATCATCTGCATTGTCCGGGTCGTAGAAGTAGTAATGATAAGCAATTTCTTTGCTCAGTCCCAAACCGATACGTGTGCTGGTACTGTTGTAACCACTGGTTGCTCCCCAGTAGAGCTTGCGTCCGGCTGCTCCGGCCCATGCCATAGAGACGTCAAAGCCTTTCCAGCTGGCAGATGCCTGGAAACCGAAAAGATATTTAGGGTCTTTTGATACACCTTGGAACTCGCTGTCGTCAGCATTACCATATTTACCGTCACCGTTGGCATCTGCATAAATCATATCACCATACCAGATTTTGTTCTTGCCAATCGTCTTGTTGGGCCAGAATTCATTGCCGGCGGCTATCATTGTCTTTACCCATTCCATATCTTTTTCGGTACGGATGATACCGTCTTTAGGACCACCGTTTATATTCACGCTTCCGTCTGCGTTGAAATAGGTTTGGTTTCCTTTATACGGGCTCTTCATGTAGTATTCGTTCATCATTTTGCCTTCCAGTACACGTGCATTGCTTCCTGTAGACACATCGCCCAGGTTACTTACCCACACTCTATTTCCGCTGGCATCGGTTTCCCATCCTTGCTTCAGGGTACCTTTGTATTTGCTCACTTCGTTATGGTTATAAGCAAAGTTGGCTGAAACAGAGTAGTTCACTTGGCCAACCCGATCTTTCCATCCGATTGTTGTTTCAAAACCGTTGTTGGTAACTTCTGCAATATTCAGACGTGGAGCCGTCAAACCTACCATAGTGATGTATATGTTAGGACGATATAGAATGCCCGTCGTCTTTTTGTTATAGATGTCAAATTCGGCAGTCAGTCTGTTCTTCAGGAATGCAAAGTCAAGTCCGAAGTTGGTGGTCGTAGCCTTTTCCCATGACAGCAGACTGTTCGAGATGGACGTTTGTGCCAGACCGCTGACTTGTTTGCCACCGAAAGAATAGTCCGTAATATTATAAAGTGCCTGGTATTCATAGTTACCTACGTCGTCACCACCATTGTTACCCAACTTACCCCATGAAAGGCGTAATTTGAAGTTGTCTAGCCAAGAACGGGTACCTTCCATAAAAGCTTCTTCCGAAACACGCCATCCGGCAGAGAATGACGGGAATGCTCCGTAGCGGTGGTCTTTATGATAACGTGAGTGACCGTCATAGCGAAGGTTGGCTTCAAACAAATAGCGGTTGTCGTAATCATAGTTGACGCGGCCGAAGAATGAACGTGAGGCTTTATCGGTTGCTCCTCCGCCAATGCTTTTCATGGTAGTGGCTGCTCCCGGCACGTTTACACTTTCGTCAATCAATCCTTCCAGACTGGCGTTGGAGGTGTTCTTATAGTAATAGTATTCCTGATAACCTACTAAAGCAGAAATGTTGTGCACCTTTGCAATGGTAGTTGAGTAGTTAACCAAATTCTCCAATGTGTATGACCAGTCTCCTTCGTTTGCAAAAGAAGTTGTCATTTTGTCGGGAGAAAGAGCAGCCGATTTCACCTCGCCTGTGCTAAGTTTTACTGTTTCAGTGGCATGGCTCCATGCTCTTGCCTCATACCAGTAACGTTTGTAGTTCAAATTGAATGACCAGGTAAGTCCCTTCATGAATTCAACCTTGCTGTACATGGTGGTGTTGAAGTTTGTTTTCTTCTGGCTACCATTACCGCCGTTCAGCATCACGAGCAGGTTGTTTGCCGTAGCACTTTCTTCGTCTGCTTCTACATAACCATACTGGCCTTTATATTCCGGATATACGCCCGGAGTAGTTTGGCGCAGATAGTTGTTGGCATTGCTGAAGTTTCCTACCTCTTTGTCTTGCATCGAACCATAGGTACGCATACCGACCGTCAGCCATTTGGTAACGTCTGCTTCTACATTGGCGCGAATATTATATTTCTTAATACCTGTATTGTCCACTAATCCCGGATTGTCTAGATAACCTGCCGAAAGCATGAAGCGAATTTTGTCGGAACCTCCGTTGACGGATATGTTATGGTCATTGACAACGCCATGTTGGAAGATTACATCTTGCCAGTCTGTGTTCGGATAAGCCACATGATTGGGGACACCACGTTCGTTTACTCCGTTGGGGTCTTTGGATTTTTCTCTCCAAAGGTCGATGGTGGCTTGTGAGAAATTGCCCTTTTGACCGATGTTTACTGCCGATTCATTAATCCATTCCATGTAGTCGGCATAATTTGAAATTAAGTCGATAATCCGTGTCGGTTGGGCATAGGAAATACGTCCGCTATAGCTGACGTTGACTTTTCCCTTGTTACCTTTCTTGGTAGTTACCAAGATGACGCCTGATGCGGCACGCGAACCGTAGATGGCACAAGCGGCGGCATCTTTTAGAATTGAGATTGACTCGATATCCTGTGGATTGACGTTGTCTATGCTTCCTTCCATACCGTCTACCAATACAAGAGGGTCATTATTGTTCAGCGTACCCATACCGCGCACGCGGATAGTAGCGCCGTCGCTACCTGGTTGTCCCGATGTCTGCATTACTTGCACACCGGCACTTAAACCGGCCAGGGCGGCAGAAACGGTGGTTACCGGACGTGACAGAGCTTGTTCTTCAAAGTTGACGGAAGAAACGGCACCGGTCAGGTTTGCCTTTTTCTGGGTACCGTAACCTACTACAATTACTTCATCGAGTGTTTTGCTGTCTTCTACTAATGTAATGTCGAAAGACGTTTGGTTACTTACCTTAATCTCCTGTGGCAGATAGCCGATGTAAGAGACTTGAAGCGTGGCGTTGTCCGGTACTTCGAGGGTGAAGTTTCCGTCAATGTCGGTAATGACACCGGTTGTACTACCTTTCACAATGACGTTGGCGCCGATGACGGCTTCGCCCGTTGCGTCTTTTACGACGCCTTTGATTGTTTTGTTCTGTTGTGTGATTGCTGTAACAGCGTCGGCATCATTCCCGTTAGTGTCTGGGAGTGAAACAGCCCAAGCACTGCCGGATAGAAGCATCATCAACGATGTACTAACAAGTACCCTTTTAGAAGATAAGGGTAGCAAATGCAATTTGCCTTTTCTCATAATACTTAGATTAGTTAATTAATGTTTTAAAATACGTTGCAAAGCTAACGGGTTGGGGGCATCACAAGGACCAATTCTGTTCGCAATGACGTCACTAATTATTCGCAGGGGGCATAATTCCATGTTTTTTTAGTTTTTGTTCACTCCAGACGTCTCGTTTTTTCAGTTAAATATGGAGGATGTGTTTGATTTTATGATTGCCTTATTTGCAGTTGGATATTGACGATACAGCAAAGTACAAGAAGAACTCAGGCCAAAATAGAAGGTGCATAAGAGGGACTTTATGTCCTAATAAGGATACTTGAGAGGTACAAATCAGGAGTTTGTAATAGTTTAGATAATAATTTAGGGGCGTAGCGCCCCGGCAAGGTTCCCTTTCGGGTGATAACAAGACTATCTTAATTCTCCTCCTCCCGGGAGGTTGCCCTCCCCACGATAACGGGGGAGCCGGAGGGGTGAGTACCCCAACGGGGGGGGAGGTGGTAGGTAAAG
>JAJQAY010000105.1 GCA_021203515.1 Bacteroides sp.
AAGGAAGACGAAAGAAAAAGAGGCTGACTGACATTTGCATTGTTAGACAGCCCCTGACTTAACTGATATATTGTGTCGGTTTACATCATCAAGAAGCCCAACAGGATACCGGCAGCCACAGCCGAACCGATAACACCTGCCACGTTCGGACCCATAGCGTGCATCAACAGATAGTTAGTCGGGTCATATTCCAAACCTACTACCTGAGAGATACGTGCAGAGTCGGGCACGGCAGATACACCTGCATTACCAATCAACGGATTAATCTTGTTACCTTTCTTCAGGAAGAGGTTGAAGAGCTTCACAAAGAGTACACCGGACGCCGTAGCGATGATGAACGAGAATGCTCCCAGACCGAAAATCCACAAAGAGTCGGTAGTCAGGAACTCTGATGCCTGTGTAGAAGCACCCACCGTCAAACCGAGCAGGATGGTGATTGTATCAATCAACGGACCACTGGCAGTGTTTGCCAAACGACGGGTAACTCCACTTTCCTTCAGCAGGTTACCGAAGAACAGCATACCCAGCAAAGGCAGACCGGACGGCACGAGGAAGCAAGTCAGCAACAGACCGATAATCGGGAACATCACCTTCTCCGTATGAGAAACGACACGCGGCGGTTTCATACGAATCAGTCGCTCGTGCTTCGTTGTCAGCAGACGCATGATAGGTGGTTGTATCACCGGTACCAACGCCATATAAGAGTAGGCCGATACCGCGATTGCGCCCATCAGGTTCGGAGCCAGCTTGGATGAAAGGAAGATAGCCGTCGGACCGTCGGCACCACCGATGATACCGATTGCTCCGGCTTGCATCGGGTCGAAACCGATAGCCAAAGCTGTCATATATGCACCGAAGATACCAAACTGGGCAGCCGCACCTACCAACATCAACTTCGGGTTCGAAATCAAGGCGGAGAAGTCCGTCATGGCTCCGATGCCGAGGAAGATGAGTGGCGGATACCATCCGGAGGTCACTCCCTGATACAGGATATTAAGTACGGAACCTTCTTCGTAGATACCGACTTTCAGGCCGGCCTCCATGTTGAAGGGAATGTTACCGATCAGCATACCGAAACCGATAGGAATCAGCAGCATCGGTTCAAATTCTTTGGCAACAGCCAAATAGATGAAGAACAAACCTACCAGGAGCATTATCACGTGCTGAACCGTTGCGTTGGCAAAGCCCGTGTACGTCCAGAAGTCGGCAAGGTTGTTTCCTAAAAATGTGATAAATTCTCCCATATTATTCAATAATTACAAGGTCAGTACCTTCGAGAACGGATTCTCCTTTACTAACGTTAATAGCGGTAATCTTACCGTCTTTGTCGGCATTGATATTGTTTTCCATCTTCATGGCTTCCAGGATGATGACAACCTGTCCCTTCTTCACCGTATCGCCCACGTTTACCTTCACATCGAGGATAACGCCGGGCAGCGGAGACTTCACACCGGATTTTCCGGTGGAAGCAGCAGCGGGTTTCACTACCGTGGTAGTAGGAGCAGCCGGAGCTGTTGAGGCCGGACGTACCACCGGTTTAACAACTACTTTCGGTGCCTTCTCCATTTCAACTTTATAGGGAGTACCGTTCACTTCTACATGAGCGATATTTTCTTCAATATCTCCAATGGTAACTTTGTATGTGTTACCGTTGATTTTATATTTATATTCTTTCATCGTTTTATCTTTATTAAAGGTGACTTACTTTTTGTGGGGAGTTTCGCGCAACGTATAAATCTTGGAGCTCCACGGTGAATAGCTGCGTTTTACGCGAGTGATGGTAAGCACGGTGTCTTCCACGTCGTGCACATCGCTCTGGAACTCATGCATAGCCATTGCGATAGCAGCGAATACCTCGCCCGGAGCCTGACCCAGTTGCTTCTCTTTAGCTTCCTGCTTGTCGGTAATACCTTTAGCTTTCATTGCATTGCGTGCACTGAGGCTTACGGATACTTTTCCTACAACCTTGAAAGAAAGGAATAGCAGAAGCAGACCACAGAATACGACACTCATAGCCGAGATAGCCATACCGATACCAACCTCGTCGTGCTCTTCAAACTTCTCCATCTTGGCATTGCTGTCAAGGGTCTTGTTGTTAGTGCTCGGAGTTACGTATTTGTCTTCACTGGCACCTTTCACTTCCCATTCCTCGGAAGCGTCGCTGACGCGTGCATACGACTGGTTGGCTTTCAATATACCTGCCGGAATAGTAATTTCATCCATCAGCTTCTTGCCGGAGTCATACAAGCCAATCCAGTTGGCATTGGCTGCGTTCAGTGTGAAGTTGGTGTGGAAAGTACCGCGGTTCGGTTCTCCGTCTGCCCAGAACAATGCGTGCTGGCGGGGTTTCACCAACGTCAGGATGTCTCCTTTGGGGATAAAATAAGTAACAGTGTCACCTGGCTGGCTGCTACACTTCAGGTAGCATCCGGCAAGGTTGGCGCTGCCGTATGATTTGTTGAATATTTCAATCCATGCACTGTGCAGGCCGTAATCATCCTGAAAGTTGCTTTCATTTTCAATCAGCACTTCATTCAGAAACAACTTAGCGTTCGATTTCTGTTCCTTACAGGAAGAACAGAAGCCTAACACCAGCGCCAATGAAAGGAATATTCCGATATTAATTTTCTTCATAAACTTTGAGTTTTATTTTTCAATTCTCAGTTCTCAATTCTCAATTATTAAAGAGGAATATTACCATGCTTCTTAGCCGGGTTAGTCAACTTCTTGGTTTGCAGTTGTTGCAGCGCACGGATAATGCGGAAGCGCGTGTTGCGCGGTTCGATAACATCGTCGATGTAACCATACTTGGCTGCATTATAAGGATTGGTAAACAATTTAGTATATTCTGCTTCTTTTTCAGCAAGGAATTGAGCCGGATTTTCCTGGTCTTTGGCTTCGCGGGCATACAACACCTCTACGGCACCTGCACCACCCATTACGGCGATTTCGGCAGTAGGCCATGCATAGTTCATGTCGCCACGCAACTGCTTACAGCTCATCACGATGTGCGAACCACCATAAGACTTACGCAGTGTGATCGTAACTTTAGGAACAGTAGCCTCGCCGTAAGCATACAGCAACTTGGCACCGTGCAGGATAACACCGTTGTACTCCTGACCTGTTCCAGGCAAGAAGCCCGGTACGTCTACCAGTGATACGATAGGAATATTGAAAGCATCGCAGAAGCGAACGAAGCGAGCGCCCTTGCGGGAAGCATTGCTGTCGAGCACGCCTGCCAGATACTTCGGCTGGTTGGCGACGATACCTACGGACTGGCCGTTGAAACGTGCGAAACCGATAATGATATTCTTGGAGTAGTCCTTTTGGATTTCAAGGAACTCACCGTTGTCCACGATAGCGCCGATAACTTCGTACATATCGTAAGGCTTGTTCGGGTTATCCGGAATGATGTCGTTCAGAGAGTCTTCCAGACGGTCCACCGGATCTGTGCAGTCCACGTAAGGAGCCTCTTCCAGATTGTTCTGCGGGATGTAGCTCAACAACTTGCGGATCAGTGCCAAGCCTTCTTCTTCTGTCTTGGCTGTGAAATGAGTCACACCCGACTTGGTAGAGTGAACGCTTGCGCCACCCAGGTTCTCCTGGCTGACATCTTCACCCGTTACGGTTTTCACCACCTTCGGACCGGTGAGGAACATATAAGAAGTACCTTCCATCATCAACGTAAAGTCGGTCAGGGCAGGAGAGTAAACAGCACCGCCGGCACAAGGACCGAAGATACCGGAAATCTGCGGGATTACACCCGATGCGAGGATGTTACGCTGGAAAATCTCTGCGTAACCGGCCAGTGCGTTGATACCTTCCTGAATACGTGCGCCACCCGAGTCGTTGATACCGATAACGGGAGCACCCATCTTCATGGCCTGATCCATAATCTTACAGATTTTCAGAGACATGGTTTCAGACAAAGAGCCGGCAGAAACAGTGAAGTCCTGTGCAAAGATGTAAACCAGACGGCCTTCGATCGTACCGCAACCGGTCACTACACCATCACCGGGATAGTGCTTCTTTTCCATACCGAAGTTCGTGCATCTGTGTTCAACGAACATATCCATTTCTTCAAAACTGCCTTCGTCAAGT
This sequence comes from Bacteroides sp., assembly GCA_021203515.1. Classification (GTDB taxonomy): domain Bacteria; phylum Bacteroidota; class Bacteroidia; order Bacteroidales; family Bacteroidaceae; genus Bacteroides. The sequence goes on from JAJQAY010000105.1 coordinate 4,102, forward strand.
AGCATGGCTATACGCTCGCGAGCCGTATATTTACCCTTCTCGTGTTGCTTGGCAATAGCTTTCTCGCCTCCACTGATACGTGCAGCGGTGCGGCGGTCGATAAGCTCTTTAATCTTTTCAAGTTGATCACTCATCTTACTTAAATTTATGATTTATGATTGATTGATTATTTTAGATTTATGATTTCAGATTTCAGATCGGTTAACTCATAACTCTAAAATCTAAAATCTAAAACCTTTACGGTTTCTCACAAAGCTCGGTCAGTACACCCAGCGTTGATTTCGGATGCAGGAATGCGATGTTCAGGTTCTCTGCGCCTTTGCGGGGAGCTTTGTCGATGAGGCGGATGCCTTTTTCTTCCACTTCGGCCAGTGCATTAGCCACTCCGTCTTCTACGGCAAATGCCAGGTGGTGCATACCGCCGTTGCCGTTGTTTTTCTCAATGAACTTGGCAATAGTGCTTTCGGGAGAAGTCGGTTCCAGCAACTCAATCTTCACGTCGCCCACTTTCAGAAAAGCGGTTCTCACTTTTTGATCCTCTACGGTCTCAATGTTGTAACACTTCAATCCTAATACATTTTCGTAATACGGAAGGGTCTCTTCGATGCTTTTTACGGCAATGCCCAGATGTTCAATGTGTGAAATCTTCATAATTATATTTATTAATGTTGGTACTAAAGTCCCATGTTGGGGGTATAAAACAGCACAAAATAAGGCAATTCTGATTAAATAAAGAAATTTTTCGTCAATTAATTCTAGTGATAGAGTGTTATTACCCAAGGTTCGTCCTGTAGTGTATGTTTCAGGGTCGCTACTTTTATCTTTTTCTTCGCAGCGGTTAAGGATGCCAATACTGTCTTTTACTCCTTTCCTTTATGGAGAAAGTTTCTTTCTACCACAATGAAAGTTTCTTTCCTCCATGGTGGAAAGAAACTTTCTCTACGATGGAAAGAATTAGTGTTAGCATGCAAAGTCACTGTTTCTTGCAATGAAAAGCAATAGCTATTGCTACATATATAATAGATATAATTTCTCCTGTTCTTTTATTATAACACCATATCTGGTATATAGAGAAAGACGGCATGCATTGGTTTATAGGAATGTATATGACAAATAGTGCATAATGGCCGGTGACAAGCATGATTTCTAAATTTTACGTACTATTATTCCCATTTTGCACGCTGTATTATATGTAATAGTATCCTATATATAATGAATTACTATTTTAATATGTATCGTATGTTTTGTCACTGTTTCCGGTTACAAAGGTTGTGATTGCTTAACGTATATCAAAAAAGTATGAACAAAAGTATGAAAATGTTTTGCCGTCTTAAATCATTATTTTATATTTGTGGGCATATGGCAGTGCTGATGTTAAATGAATGTAATTGTAACCTAAAATAATATTAATGGTTATTGAGCTGAAAAGCTAATAATAGAATGATTAATTTATTTTTAGTGTATGGATTAATTTATTTGATGATAACATGATGAAACTAATGGTAAAATAGAGTATTACTAGTAACATAAAAGAAAAACGCTTATAAATAACGCTATTATTAATCTTTAAAAAAGAAATGGTATGAGAAAATGGACTTATCTCGTAGCTGCTCTGCTAATTGGCGGAACCGCTGCAACAGTTTCCAGTTGTATTGACAACGATGAACCGGCAGGTATCACCGAATTGCGTGGTGCGAAGGCTGAATTGCTGAAAGCTAAAGCACAAGTGAAAATTGCCGATGCTGCTTATCGTATGGCAGAAACGGCTTGGATGCAAGCTAAAGCCGATTATGAGGCTGAATTAGCAAAGCAAGAGGCCTTTAAAACAGCATGGCATGAAGCATTTACTGCATCTGAAAAACAGAGAATAGAGCAGGAAATGCAGAAGTCTGCAGAACAATTCAAAGCAGACCTTTTGGCTAAGCAACAAGCTACGGCTATAGCACAAGCTGAGTATGACAAAGCTATAATTGCAATTGAGGCTGCTTTGGTTGGCTATAAAGAAAGCGTTTATGCTGCGGAATTGGAGAAAATACTTAATACTACATATACCGTGAACTATAAGGTGTGGGATCAAACCCAAAATAGTGGTGCGGGAGCATGGGTAAATGCAACGTATCCAGCTAATCAAGTAACGGGTTTGCCCGGTCTTGCAACGAAAATCTCTACCGTACAGACAAACCTTGCTCAGTTGATGCGCGAAAAAGCTAAATTGGAATTTTCTTATGATGTTAATTCTAAGATATCTGCTGTAGAAGGTCAATTGGCTATAGAAAAGGGAACTTTGGAAGGACTAGAAAAAACTCTTAAGAACTATAAGATTATTGCCGGTGCTCCTTATGAAGATTGGAATACCAAATATCAGGAATTTGAAGACGCAAAAACTAAATTGGATGCTGAAAAACTACTCTTGATGTTGCCAAACAAGAGGCACTGAAGCCGGTTTTAGAAAAAGAAAAAGCTAATCTAGATGCTAAAACATTGACAAGTGAACTTACATTTGTTATTCCGGATGCTATTCAGGATGATTTCTATAATGATATAGATGGTGCTCTCTCAGCTTTACAAGGAACTACTGGTAACTTTAATTTCCAAAAGCAAGCATCTAAAGATGCGGAAGGGAATTATTCTTATCCGAATGGTGTAACAGCTATGTTGACGATGGGCAATAAAGCTACTCTTTTGAATAATATGCTTGGATTGGTTGAGAGTAAAATTATTACAGATAATGAACTTGAGCAAGAGAATATTATCTTGAAACAATTGAAAGCTACTAATGCAGCAAAGCAGGATATTTATGATAAAGATTTGAAAACTTGGAAAGATGCTTTGGCTGCTTAAAAACTCTCTATGTTGACGGTAATTATCATGATGCTGATATTAATGCACGTGCATTGACCATCAAGGCATACAATGATTATAAAGAAGTCGCTGATGATGCTGAAGCAACTGATGCTGCTAAAGCTGAAGCAAAGACTAAATTTGCAGGAAAGTTGAAAACTTATCTAACTGAAAGAGCAAAACTTGATGGTTTCAAGATTACGAAAGCTGGTGATGCAGAGAAAGTAATTGACCCTACGGTTGAAGCTGATTTTACACAATGGGTAGGGATTGCCACTGAAGATGAACAATTTGGTCCTGCTACTATTCTCGAAGGCGGTGCATATAAAGCATATAAAGAAGCTGCAGAGGCAATTGGATATGTATATGTTATAAACCCGAAGGAGGGTCGCTGTGTAGAATATACTTATGCTGAATATGACAAAGATGGTGATTTGACTGGTGCAGAAGCAGCAGCTTGGAACGGTGGTTCTGCAAAGATTGCATTCGAAGCCCGTGCCGAATATGAAGAGCAAGATAGCAAAGTTACTAATAAACCGGATTGGGATAAGTTGTATGCTGACTTGAAAGCTGTCTCCGATTCTAATGATAAGGCTTTAGATGATTTGAACTTATTGATTGCCGCCGCAGCAGCAGAAAGAGATGAAGTTACAGCCGAATATGCAGCAAAGGAATCTGCTATTGATGTTGAAACGGAAGGTATACAGACTATCCTGGATAAGATTAAAGCTGTGATTGCGGGTGCTGGTGCTTCTGGTTCTACTTACGATCAGGTATTGCAAGACTTGAAAGATAAAATTGCTGCATTGGAAAGTGGTACAGTTGATGATAGTAATGATGATTATATCTTTGCTAATGGCAGTGAAAGTATTCCTACGCAGAAAGTTGTTATTGCTTCCTATGAAAAGTTATTAGCAGCATTGAAAGATGGTAGTTACAAACCGGCAGAAGATGCTTTGATTGCTCAAAAACAAGCTGAGATAGAATCTAAGCAGGTTGAAATTGAAGCTTGCGAAGCTCTTTTCAAATCATTGTCTGCTAAGAAAGACCAGTTATTGGAAGCTTTGGCTGGTAGTGCTGAATAAGTAAAAAAACTAATAAAGGAGAATTATATGATTAAGAAACTATGCATATTGCTTCTGACTGTATGTTTCGTTGCGCCGCTTGCGGCGCAACAATACAGCAGCGGTGATGCGTCGTTTGCTCCTAAAAAAGGTCAATGGCAGGTTTCGGCAGTGATTGGTAACAGCCAGATGTTCAATCAGAATATGGAATATCTGTTGCCCACCTATTGGGATCGAAGCAATGAATTTGATCAACAAACGGGATTGGGTAGTAATAATCCCAATAAATCTGATGATCCCGGATTGTACCTTGGTTTAGGAAATTTGAATAGTAATAACCTCATCAATTTAATCGGTATTCAGGGAAAGTATTTCCTGACAGACCGTTGGGACGTGAACTTGATGTTCAGCATGAACATCAATGCAACTCCCTCCAAAGATTATGTTGAAGGTGACTACTCCATAAAAGAAATGCCAATTCAGTCTACCAAATATATGGAAGGACGTATCAACAATGTTTGGACGGTAGTCTTGGGTTCCAATTATTACTTCAATACAAAAAATGAACGCATTAACCTCTACTTAGGATGTACTTTGGGATGGCAAATGGGACGCATCGAAACAACGACTCCTTATACCGGGGAAACAATAAAAGACCCGGATATGAGTGACAACGAAGTGAGTGGTGACCCTGATGTCAGCGAAGGCGATAACGTATCCGTTCAGCTTTACACTCCCAATTCACGTGCAGGACAAATTTTCGGCCTTCGTGCCAGTGCCGTAGCCGGCATTGAATATAGCGTAGCAAAAGGTTTGGTTTTCGGCTTCGAAATTCAGCCGGTGTCCTACCGCTACGACCAAATTCAGATTTATCCGAAAGGTTCGGCAGCTTACAAAGTCGGTCATCATAGCATCGGCCTCTTCGCTACCCCGAACTTAAAAATTGGATTCCGCTTCTAATATACGAGAGAAGTCCAAGATAGTAATCTATTGAAAAGCACCCCGGACGTAAGAAACGGGGTGTTTTTTTAGTTTATAATCTCTAAGTCTTTAATATCTAAAATAAGAAATGTTTATGAAATACTACAGTTTAGTTGCCCCGGTGCTTCTTCTGGTATTACTGGTATCTGGTTGTGGCAGTCCGAAGGAAAAAAGCTACATCATAGAAGGCAAAATAACAAACCCCAGTTTGGAAGGAAGAACCGTCTATATGCAGGATGCCCTGACCGGAACAACGCATTATGACAGCACCATCGTGGAGCACGGCACATTTCGTTTCACAGGAAAGCAGGATGAACCCGTTGTCCGCGAACTCTTAATACAGGAAAACGACAGTGATATGTTTCCCGTAACATTACCTTTTGTCCTGGAAAACGGCAAGATAGAAGTAGACTTGGGTGAACGCGTTTATGTAGACAACACTCCTCTGAACAAAGAAATGATGGACGTACTGATGGCAATCGACCAATTCACTGACCGCGACTTCGCCAACAAAAACAGAGACGATATCCGTTCCGACTTTTCTATCCTGCTTATGGAGCAAATTGTGAAACACTCCAATTCCCCGGTAGGGAAATTCCGTATGAGGCGTATAGCACAAAACTGACGGATGAACAGAAGAGGGAAGCTAAGAAAATTCTGGGTCTGTAACGCTTGGTGGTATTGTTGCTAGTGCTTTGAGATGAAGTAATTTATATAATAGTAGCATTAAAATTGTAATAACAATTAGAAAAACTGGCTATAATATACAAAATTTGTGCTTTTTAATATAGAAATCATTGGTATTTAGTTTTTATGCTTACTTTTGGGCGAAATTTTAAAGTACCAAACTGAATATTATGAGTTTAAGAGTTAAAGATTTGTTGGCATATCAAGATAAATTAGAAATTGCTGTAGAAAAAGGAAGTAGTGATATTTTCTTTAATGACAGCATCTTGCATGCAATGGTAATTATGCGGGGAATCTTCATTAAAGCAACTCAGGAATCTAAAAGAAACGTATGTATGTATTATGGAAATTTCTCTCTGTTTAGAGATAGAACCCAAGGGAAAATTTTAGGGGAGAAAATGGCATGTTTGATAGACGATTTACCAGAAGTAGACCAACAAAGATGGGAGCAAACGGATTATTTTGGGAATTTGCGTCATTCATTACAGGATTTTCTAAATAGTGAAGGTTCACTGAAACTCATAATGGAATATGGTGTAGACACATTGAAGGATGATAGCGTTTGGGAAATACTACAACCTTCCATAATAAATGGTCGGACCGAAATATATGTCTTAAAAACAAATATGGGATTAGATCGTTTTGCTGTTACAAGCGAAGCATATAGAGTGGAAAACTCAGATGGGTTAAAAACTGCAACATGTTGTTTTGGTGATAAAAAGAATGCAAATGTATTAAATGATAATTTCAGAGAATTGTTAGAACTTTCACAACCTGTATTAGTCTAAATCATGTTGGATAATGCACAAACATATATTGGGGTATTAGCTACATTTATCGTACTTTGTTTATTTAATAATAATAGTAGTAATTTCTTGTTTTATACTCTCATGGAAGTGGGAGATAACATGATGGTAATGATGAAAAATCACGTATTAGCATTAAAACAAGATATCAACTCTATTTATGAAAATAAAAATGGAATAACTACACGGATTTCAAAGCTGTTAGAAAAAGCCGTTGAAGAGGACAGAAAGAAACTTCTACAGAGTGTAAATGCTATTCGCATGCAAGAGAATTTATTCTTTAAGGATGCCACGGACATAGTGAGCCACTTTGAGGATAAAGAAAAACAAGTAAAAGAGAGAGAAGAATTAGCTTATATTGCTCTCTTTTCATTGATGCTGATTATTATAGTGATGTTATTGGATTGCTTAACATTTATTTCTATAGAATTTAGATCGGTGTTTGCCTTAATGCTACTTATGATAGGGAGTGTGTATTGCATAGTTTTATATAAGAGATACTTGCAACCCGAGTATGAAAATAATATATCTTATAATAAAGAAGTAAGTTCTGAGCGGTTTCTGAAACCGGCAAAGTTGATAATGGTAAGAGGAATGATATTGACTTTTTTAGCTTGGAGTTTGGTAGCCTTGTTCATTAGTTCTACTTGGTTTGCTTTAATCCTTTTGCCATGTATGTTTGGGGTTGGGGCATGGTGTACCAAACGAACGTGGATACGTCGCTGCGACAGGTACAATAAATACAATCGTATATTTATATTGAAACATGGGGCATATGTTAGTGGATATGCATTGTTATGTGCCATTCTTTTGGAGTTAATGATGCCATCGTCATTATTATACGACTTATTTAGTACTTTAGGTTGGACAAAATTTATGGATGAATGGAGTGCAACGGCAGAATTTTTATGTAGTAAGACTTTAATTAAATATGTATCTTTGTTATTTTTTACTCTGAATGGATTTATTATTCCGCTTTGGTTAGGCTATCTAAAATGGAACCAACTGGTAAAAAGTACGACTAAAGAACTAAACGAACTTCAGTCTAATCGTAAATTGAAGGTCTTGGAATTTCAAGCTGATTTTCAGACGATTGAAAGGCGTATTGAAGCTAATAATGTGTAGATTGGAAGACATTGTCGATGTGGCTTCCCTGGGCAAAAATGATAATGAAAGCTACCGGACTGACTGCTGAAGAAGTGGCTGCCTTATAATGGCAGACTGTAATATTGGATTTCTATTTATCTGACATCAGTATACAAACTGCAATGTAGCTCCCTTCTGCATATATTCTCTGTGGCTTGTTCTTTTGGGGGAGGTAGCTAGAAGTTTCGGAATTAGTGCATTTATTGATGCAACGTTTTTATCGTTATAGCTGGCAAGCAAGGTCCGAATGTCATCGGCTGGAATTGACATAATATCCGGCAGGCGCAGTTTGCGCAGGTGCTGGCTCTGCCATCGGGAAAAACCGCCGTTCATTTTGTTGGTTACAGAGGCTAGCTGTTCTCGGACAAAATCCGACATCAGCAGAGCGGTCAGTATATGTAGCTCAACAGCGGAATGTCCTGTGATATAATAGATATTGTGTAGCGGATAGTACCTGCCATCGTCAACAAATACGAACGTATTGCCTGACATGTCGGGCAGCAACACCTTGGGCTGAGACTGCAGAGATGGCACAATACGGTCTATGGTTCTATACCAACGGTCTGGAGTTTTGCTTGCTATATACCGTTTGGACAGCCGCTCGCGATGGGTTTCAAGATACTTCTTAGCCTTCGGATATTGGTCGAGATTTATAAGCTCGCCCCCCCCGTTGTGTAGGGATTTAGCAGATATTTTCTTTCCCATTGTAGTTTGTTCCCTCTGAGGTCGCGGGCATTTATGGCAGGTATGATAAGTTCTGCTTCCACCTTATCGGGCAGCTTGTCTGATATGAATATGGTATCTGCGCCTGTGGCAACCCCTATGCCAATCTTGAATCCTTGCTGTTCTATCGAAAGCAGAGAAGAAGTCGATAATGTTTCCATGAATGCCTCTGTCCAATCAGCTCCTACCGGCATTGCCTTATGCATTGTGGGCAAGTCATTCAATCGTGTCACCTCGTTGCATTCGGCATATTCAAAATCTCTTTGCGGTGTTTCCGCTGAAATCAATGAGATGGCCGGATAAACTAGTACATTCTCTTGAAAAACGTCAGCCTGCTCCATATTGATGAGCAGTTGTAATCGGTATGAATAGGAAATATATTGGCGGAGTTTCTTGCCGTATTCATTTTTCAGCCAGCGGTTGGAGCAGATAAAGCAATGCACCCCTCCATCTTTAAGCAACGAAAGGCTTTTCTCGAAAAACGGTACATACAGGTCGGCCCGATAATGAAACGTGGCAAATGATGCCTTGCAATAATCCAACATCTCTACCGGTATGTTCTCGTAACGAACGTAGGGGGGGTTACCGACTACTATATCTGTTTTGGCAACATCTGCCTTCAGAAAATCGGCTACTTGTATGTTTTCCGTAGAGTTATATCCAAGTTGGCTGATCCGTTTGCGGCACAACTCTATTTTTGTGGCATCAATATCGTACGCACGGACATTGCGTAGAAAAGCATCTTCAGCATCAAAGTGAAAGTAGGCTGCTGAAAGCAGAAGTCTTTCCGCTATTTCAAAGACAAACTTGCCCTCTCCGCACGATGGTTCAAGGATACTGACATCTTGCAGGTTACGGTTGGCTGTATAATTTACTTTGTCAAGCATAAAACATACGACCGCAGGCAATGTGAATACATCGCCATGCCCGCCACCGGAACTGCGCTTGCCATATAAGGGGTTATTTGAACTCATTGGCCATACCGTTTAAATAACCTGCAAAAGAAGTAAGGAAACAATAAATGGATATATCACTTGATACATCACCGTAGTTGGTCTCGTCGCTTGTCCACAGGAGCGCTGTGGAAGTATAATGGCGTTCGAGAATTAACTTCTGACAGAGAATGCGATAACGGTCTATATAACTAGCACCATTGAATTCGGGACGGACTTGGAAATGAGGCTCATAATTACGCACAACACGTTTCGAAGCTTTGTCGTGCCCCACCACCATCAGCCAACCAATCCAAGGTGCTTGCTGATTGGGAAATTGCCCCTCGCGAAAAGCAGTCCACAAATCAACGGCAGAGCCTATAGCTTCTTCCTCCCGGTTATTGAAGTTATTCCCATACGAACCGACCTGCGACTTCAACTCTATAGCTGCAATCAACTTTCCCGACGGAGCTATGACAAGCATATCCCAATCTTTTGACGAACGGAAGTATCCCGGCAAATAATTCTTGCCCGTAATGATACAATTGGCAGGGACACCGGCATCTGTTGCTACTTTTTGCAACAGATTGATGAACTTGTCCATCTGCTTACCCCCTACAACTGCTCCACGGTTGGTAGTGTCGCCACTCGCAGTGAGTTGTTTTTTCTTAGTGCTCCAGAACGTTTTGATGGCTTGAGCTATGAGTGACGTATAATCACTGTCGACTACTATTATGTTTTCTTCCGTAATCATACCTGTTGTTGCATCTTAGTTGTTTGCAAAAGTACTCAAATTCTTTGAAAATGATTCATGGGCAGTACCCTATTTTTATGGGTTATTAAACAATGGCATTTATCTCTAAGTACCGTAGTTTTGCATCTGTTTTCAATTATTCTATTTATCTTTGTCCTCGAATTTTCAATCGGACAGATAATATGTCACATTTAGCTCCCTTGATAGCCGATTTGGCTCTGATATTGGTTTGTGCCGGCATCATGACCCTGCTGTTTAAAAACTGAAGCAGCCATTGGTGTTGGGGTATGTGGTGGCAGGTTTTCTTGCCAGTCCTCATATGACTTATGCTCCTTCGGTGATGGATACGGCAAATATCCAGACGTGGGCGGATATCGGTGTAATCTTCTTGTTGTTTGCTTTAGGACTTGAATTTAGCTTTAAAAAGATAGTCAAGGTGGGAGGGGCGGCTATTATCGCCGCTTCTACGATTATATTCTGCATGATATTGCTTGGAGTGGCAGTGGGCACGGCTTTCGGATGGAACGGATGGATTGTATCTTTCTCGGCGGCATGATTGCCATGTCTTCCACTACCATTATTTACAAGGCTTTTGACGACCTGGGCATGCGCAAGAAGAAGTTTACGAGCCTGGTGCTTAGTGTCTTAATCCTCGAAGATATTCTTGCCATTGTCCTGATGGTGATGCTGTCTACGATGGCGGTCAGCAATAATTTTGAAGGAACGGAGATGCTGGCGAGTATCGCGAAGTTGCTGTTCTTTCTTATCCTGTGGTTTGTGGTCGGCATCTATTTAATCCCGGTCTTGCTGAAACGTTGCCGCAAGCTGATGAGTGAGGAGACGCTGTTGATAGTTTCACTAGGACTTTGTTTCGGAATGGTGGTACTGGCGGCGCATACCGGTTTCTCTGCTGCGTTCGGTGCTTTCATCATGGGCTCTATTCTTGCCGAAACGGTGGAGACGGAAAGCATTGAGCGACTGGTGAAACCGGTGAAGGATTTGTTTGGAGTCATCTTCTTTGTATCGGTGGGTATGATGGTAGACCCTGCGATGATAGTGGAATATGCCGGACCTATTATTGTGATAACATTGGCAGTCATCATCGGGCAGTCGTTGTTCGGGACGATGGGCGTGCTGCTGGCCGGGCAACCACTGAAGACGGCGATGCAATGTGGTTTCAGTTTAACACAAATCGGTGAGTTTGCTTTTATCATTGCCTCCCTGGGCGTTTCCCTGCACGTGACGGGTCATTTCCTATATCCTATTGCGGTGGCTGTATCCGTCATTACTACCTTCCTCACTCCTTATATGATTCGCTTTGCCGAACCGGCTTCCAATTTTGTGGATACCCATCTGCCGGAAAGATGGCAGAAATTTCTGTTGCACTATGCTTCCGGTTCTCAAACCATGAATAACGAAAGTCTGTGGAAGAAGCTGATATTTGCCTTGCTGCGCATCACGATGATTTATTCCATTATAAGCGTGGCGGTGATTGCCATTGCTTTCCGCTTTTTTGTGCCCCTGTGTCACAAGACTATACCGGGAGTGTGGGGCTCGCTCTTGGCTGCGTTTTTCATTATATTGTTTATAGCCCCTTTCCTGCGTGCCATCATGATTAAAAAGAACCATTCGGTGGAGTTTGTTACACTTTGGCGTGATAGCCGCGGGAACCGTGCGCCATTGGTGGCTATCATCGTGTTGCGCATTCTGCTGGCTGTTTCGTTTGTGATGTTTGTCATCGGAGGACTGTTTAAGGTATCCGTCGGCTTGGTCTTTGGGGTGGCAATCCTGTTGGTTACCGTGATGATACTTTCCCGCCAGCTGAAAAAGCAATCCATCCTGATAGAGCGGACTTTTTTCCAGAATTTGCGTTCCAGGGATATGCGTGCCGAATATCTGGATGAAAAGAAGCCGGAATATGCCGGTCACCTGCTTTCGCGCGATTTGCATCTGACGGATTATGAAATTCCCGGCGAGTCGGCTTGGGCGGGGAAGACATTGGCGGAGCTGAACTTCGGTAAGAAGTATGGTGTGCACGTGGTGTCCATCCTCCGCGGACGCAAGCGGATTAATATTCCGGGTGCTTCGGTGCGTCTGTTCCCTCAGGATAAAATCCAGGTGATTGCTACGGATGAAGAACTGAATGCCTTTGGCGATGAAATGCTCCGCGTTTCGGCCGTGGATACCGATGCGGTGGAAAAGAGTGCGATGATATTGCGCCAGTTCCGCATCGATGCCAATTCTCCTTTCCTCGGTAAGACGCTGAAGGAAGTGGGTATTCGCGAGAAATATCATTGCCTGATAGCCGGTGTGGAGAGAAGTGAAGTGGCCTTGCATGCGCCGGACCCGCATACGCCTTTTGCCGAAGGTGATGTAGTGTGGGTGGTGGGTGAAAATAACGACGTGTACCAATTAGTCGGCAAAAATGATGAATTAGTCTACACGTAATACTGTAGAAAGAACTACTTTTGCTGCGTAAACATAAACATTAATAAAAAGAATATCATGAAAAGTAATCCGAAAGAGTGTTTGTATTGCCAGAATAATGAAACGTTGCACAATCTGATGATTGAGATTGCGCAACTGAGTGTGTCACGCGTCTTCCTGTTCAAGGAGCAAACTTATCGCGGACGTTGCCTCGTGGTTTATAAAGACCATGTGAACGATTTGAATGAGCTGAGCGATGAAGAACGTAATGCTTTTATGGCAGACGTTGCCCGCGTGACCCGTGCCATGCAGCAGGCGTTCAATCCCGAAAAGATTAACTATGGTGCCTATTCGGATAAACTGTCCCGTCTTCATTTTCACTTAGCACCCAAATACGTAGACGGTCCCGACTACGGTGGCACTTTCCAAATGAACCCGGGAAAAGTATATCTGACTGACGCCGAATATCAAGAACTGATTGAAGCGGTGAAAAAGAACTTATAGTTTCCCTAAAATCTTATCCATCACCCAATTCGTCAGCGTAGCACTCGCCCCGTCGCAACTGCAAACGGACTTGCCGAGCAAGTGGTCTACCACGGCTTGGATGAGGGGCTGCTGTACATAGGTCGGGTTTTCAATAGGAATTTCGATCCTTCCCTTTTCGGTGTGCAGGGCGATAGGGTCGTAAGTGAACACGGAAAAACAAATCACGCCTTTGTCTCCTATGATTTCGATGTGGTCTTCGCGTGCGGACTCATGGGCGACAAAGCACCATGAACCACTGCCCACCAAACCATTGTCGAACTGAAAACAGGCACTGAGCGTATCTTCCGCCTGATAGAGGCCTCCGCGATTACTCTTGTAGCCGCTGGCTTCGAGGATACATCCGAAAATATCCTGCAAAAGGTCTATCTGGTGGGGAGCGAGGTCGTAGAAATAGCCACCGCCGGCAATGTCGGGTTGTACGCGCCAAGGCAGGTTCTCTTTGTTGTAGTCCAAATCGCGTGGCGGCTGGGCAAACCGGACTTGTATATTGATGATATTTCCGATGACACCTTCTTCCACCAATGATTTAACTTTCAGGAAGTAGGGGAGGTAGCGACGGTAATAGGCCACAAAACATGGCACGCCGGTCTCCTGAGAGATGCGGTTGATGCGGCAACAGTCTTCGTAGGTGGCTGCCATGGGCTTTTCGATATATACAGGTTTGCATGCTTTCATCGCCATAATGGCGTAAGTGGCATGTGAAGAGGGTGGGGTAGCGATATATACTGCGTTCACATCTTCATCGTCTATCAACTCTTGTGCATCGTCATACCATTTTGCGATACTTCTTTCTTTGGCGTATGCCTTTGCTTTGGAACCGTCGCGGCTCATCACGGCTACCACCTCGGAATGTTCTATCTTCTGAAAAGCGGGTCCGCTTTTGTATTTGGTCACTTCTCCGCAACCGATAAATCCCCATCTGATAATTGTTTCGCTCATAATATATTTATTAATGCGCTAATATAGTCAATTAGTCTTCTCCTTCAAAGTCAAATTCAAAATCAAAGTCGTCCAGAAATTCCGGTGCGGTAAATCCTTCCAGTTCGCGGCGGTCTTTCTTGGTGGGACGTCCGCTCCCTTTGGCACGATCGACAAAACCGCTCACCCGGCTCATTTCCAACAGTTCATATTGGTCGGAAGTGGTGACGTCTTCCATCATTTCGGGGACGAGTTTGGCACCTACACGCTTTTCGATGGCTTGCAGTACCTTGAAGGAGTAAGTAATCGGCGGTTTGCGCACTTGTATCACGTCTCCCGGTTTCACCGTGCGGGCAGCTTTGGTCAATCCGCCGTTGATGCTGATGCGTCCCTTTTTGCACGCTTCGGCGGCAATGGTACGCGTTTTGAATATGCGTACCGCCCACATCCATTTGTCTATTCTTGCTTCACTCATTTCTTGTTAAACTGATTCATTGTGATGTCAATTCCCGCCAGGCAAAAGCTCTTGATGATTTCTCCGGCAGTTTCCAGACGTTCGTCCATTGTCTTCCGGTCTTCGTCCGTGAAGTGTCCGAGTACATAGTCTATCTGTCCACCGCGGGGAAAATCATTACCGATGCCAAAACGCAGACGGGCATAGTCCTGAGTACCCAGTGTAGCGGCAATATGTTTCAGACCGTTATGTCCGGCGTCGCTTCCTTTGCCTTTCAGGCGCAGGGTGCCGAAAGGCAATGCCAGGTCGTCTACTACAATCAACACGTTCTCCAAAGGAATGTTTTCCTTTTGCATCCAGTAGCGTACTGCATTGCCGCTTAGGTTCATATAAGTAGAAGGTTTCAGCAAAATCAACTGTCGTCCTTTGACCGACAGGGTGGCAGTGAAGCCATAGCGCCCGTCGTTGAAGGTGGCACCTGCGGCTTTAGCAAAGATATCCACTACCATAAAACCGATATTGTGACGGGTTTCGTGGTATTCCGGGCCGATATTACCTAGTCCTACAATTAAATATTTCATTATCTTATAAGTTGTGTTATTCTATAAATGATAATTTAGTGTTTCACCACAGAGGACACAGAGTCTCACAGAGTTTAAAGAAAAAAAATTAAAGAAACGCAGATTAACGCAAATTCACGCGAATTATTTATATAATAGAGTTTTCTTTGCGAAAATCTGCGTTAATCTGCGTTTGAATATAAATCCCTCTGTGAGACTCTGTGTCCTCTGTGGTGAACTAAATAAAGAACGCGGATTATCGCAGTTGTTCGCGGATATTAAATCTGCGTCGTCTGCGTTAATCCGCGTTCCGGAATATCTTGTCTTCTCGTTGAAGAAGCGCTGATTAGCTGTTTGCAGCAGCGGCTGCGGCACCTCTTGCTGCGCGAGTCAACTTAACGGCGCATACAACGGCTTCTTTAGCATTCAACAGTTCCAGACCTTCATAGCTCAGTTCACCTACTTTGACTGTCTTGCCCAATCCCAAGTGAGCTACGTTGACAACCAATTTTTCAGGAATTACATTGTACAGAGCTTTCACTTTCAGTTTACGCATTTGAAGAGTCAACTTACCACCGGCTTTCACACCTTCAGCCAGACCTTCCATCTGTACCGGAACTTCCATAATGATAGGCTTAGCCTCGTCGATTTGATAGAAGTCAACGTGCAGGATGGTATCTTTTACCGGGTGAAACTGAATATCTTTCATGATTGCATTAATCTTCTTGCCATCGATAATCAGGTCGACGATGTAGATGTGCGGAGTGTAAACCAAGTTACGCAAACCTTCTGCGGGTACAGTGAAGTGAATGTTTTCACCTGCTCCGTAAAGTACGCAAGGTACACCATTGTTTTTACGAATAGCTTTCAAAGCTCTAGCTTGTTCCGAAGAACGTTCTGCAATTGTTCTTGCAGTTCCTTTTACTTCAATTGATTTCATTTTTTAAATTTTTTGTGTTACTCTAAATTAAGTAAATTCTTGCTTAATTCACCATTACACGATGTGGGGTTGCCACACGATGTTGCAAAAAAGCGGTGCAAAAGTACGGCTTTTTTTTGAAATAGCAAAAGTAAGGCTCTTAAAAATCAATGTCGATCTTGATTTCTCCGCCCAGTGAAGTCTCTTTTTCTTCCGGTTCGGCTTCTTGTGCCGGTTTCTCTTCGGCGGTTTCTCCGCCTTCATTGTGTCGGGTATAGCAACCTTGCTGCTCCTGGATGAAACCGATGGCTTGTTGCAAACCGTTCATGAACTTCTCAAAGTCCTCCTTATATAAGAAGATTTTGTGTTTTTCAAAGCTTACCTGTGAGTCGTCGCCTTCCCCCATGACCACTTTCTTGCTTTCGGTGATGGCGAGAAACATTTCGTCTTTTCTGTTCTTCTTAACGTCCAGATAATAGATACGTTTACCGGCCTTGATGGATTGGGAGAAGACAATCTCTTTGTCGTTCATGTCCGCTCCATTTTTCTTCTTTAATTCTTCCATACAACAATTGAATGTCAATTTGATATTAACTTGTAGTTCTGCTTATCGGCTCCAAAATTGACGATTTTTTTTAAACTGTCAAAAGAAAAAGGCCGGATAATGCTTAACTGCATTAAAAAATGTGATTTATTTGTGTAAACTCACTAAAAATATCTACTTTTGCAACTCGTTAAAACACCAGTATTTGCTTTATAAGTTATGATAAACAGAGTTCTTATTCGTCTTAAGATTATACAGATAGTATACGCTTATTATCAGAATGGTAGCAAAAACTTGGACACTGCGGAGAAAGAGTTGTTCTTTAGTCTCTCCAAAGCCTATGACCTCTACAACTACCTGCTGATGCTGATGATAGCATTGACGAACTACGCGCAGAAGCGCATTGATGCGGCAAAAGCCAAGTTAGCTCCTACAGCCGAGGAGTTGTATCCCAACATGAAATTCGTGGAAAACAAGTTTATTTCCCAGTTGGAAGTAAACAAGCAACTGATGGAATTCATTGCCAACCAGAAACGTACGTGGGCAAACGATGAAGATTTTGTCAAGGGTGTGTATGAAAAGATAATAGCTTCCGATATATATAAGGAATATATGGCTTCTTCCGAGAAATCCTATGAAGAAGACCGCGAGTTGTGGAGAAAGCTATATAAAACGTTTATCTTTAATAATGAAGAACTGGATGTTCTATTGGAAGACCAGAGCCTTTATTGGAATGATGATAAGGGCATTGTCGATACGTTTGTGCTGAAAACAATCAAACGTTTCGAAGAGAAGAGTGGAGCCAACCAGGAATTGCTGCCCGAATTTAAAGATGAAGAAGATCGTGAGTTTGCCCGTCGTCTGTTCCGTCGCGTCATTCTGAACAGTGACTATTACCGTCATCTGATTAGTGAGAATACGCGCAACTGGGATTTGGACCGTGTTGCATTCATGGACGTAGTGATTATGCAATGTGCATTGGCAGAAATTCTGAGTTTTCCGAACATTCCGGTCAGTGTTTCGTTAAATGAATCCGTAGGCATTGCCAAAGTATATAGTACCGCAAAGAGTGGCAGCTTTGTCAATGGAACATTAGACGGAATAGTTAAGGAATTGAAAAAAGAGGGAAAGTTAACGAAAAACTGATACCTTTGTTGAATAATAAAAACTAAAAAGGAACATTTATGAATTTAATGACTGTATTCTTCCTGCAAGCTCCTGCTGCTGGTCCTGCCGGAGGTGGAAGTATGATGTGGATATTATTGATAGCTATGTTTGTTATCATGTACTTCTTCATGATTCGTCCGCAAAACAAAAAGCAAAAGGAAATTGCAAACTTCCGCAAATCACTTCAAGTAAACCAGAAAGTGATTACTGCCGGTGGTATTCATGGGATTATTAAGGAAATTAACGATAATGATTTAATACTCGAAATCGCTACCAACGTTAAAATCCGTATTGACAAGAACTCTGTTTTTGCTGCAGCCGCTGACGCTAACAGTCAGACTGCTAAATAAAAAGAGCATGAGTCTATGTTTGAACGTAGGAACATAAAGCGTATTTATTTTAATATAATCAGAAAGATAAAGAACTTTCTGCTCAGTGATAAGAGCAGAGAGTTCTTTCTTTTTTTATTTTTCTTCGTCATAGCCGGTGGTTTCTGGTTGTTGCAGACTTTAAACAACGATTATGAGGCGGAGTTTTCCATCCCCGTCCGTCTGAAAGGAGTGCCCAATAATACGGTTATCACTTCCGAACCGGCTTCCGAACTGCGTATTAAGGTAAAGGATAAAGGAGCGGTATTGCTCAACTATATGTTGGGAAAGAGTTTCTATCCCGTTACGCTTGATTTCTCCGATTATCAGGGTGCCGATAATCATGTGCGCATATATCCTTCACAGTATGAGAAGAAAGTACTCAGTCAGTTGAATGTTTCCACTCGTTTGCTCTCTATGAAGCCCGATACGTTGGAGTATTTCTACTCGACAGGGGCATCCAAATTGGTGCCGGTGAAACTGCGCGGCAGTGTAAGTGCCGGGCGCCAGTATTACTTGTCCGATACAATCTTCACTCCCGACTCAGTGCTAGTATATGCTCCTGCCGGAGTGCTCGATACGATAACGGCCGCCTACACACAGCCGGTAAAACTGGAGAATATCTCGGATACGCCGAAACAACAAGTGCCTCTGTTCACCCGGAAAGGAGTGAAATTCGTGCCGGCATCCATTGAAATGATGCTTCCGGTAGATATTTATACGGAGAAAACGGTGGAAGTGCCGTTGCATGGCATCAATTTTCCGGCAGATAAAGTATTACGTGCTTTCCCTTCTAAGGTGCAAGTCACGTTTCAGGTAGGATTGAGCCGTTTCCGTCAGATTAATGCCGATGATTTTCATATCAATGTATCTTATGAAGATTTGCTGCGGTTGGGGTCGGACAAGTACAGGGTGAAACTGAAAAAGGTTCCCGATGGAGTAAGTCAGGTACGTTTTAATCCTGAGCAAGTCGATTTTCTGATAGAGCAAGTAACTCCGCGCAATGACAACTAAAATAGGTATAACAGGCGGCATCGGCAGTGGGAAGAGTGTTGTTTCCCGTTTGCTGGAAGCGATGGGAATTCCTGTCTATATCTCTGATGTGGAGACAAAGAAGTTGACGGCGACCGATGTTCGTATCCGGCAAGAACTGGTAGCTTTGTTGGGTGAGGAAGTCTATGCGGGTGGGGAATTGAATAAACCGATGCTTGCTTCCTATCTTTTTAGCAATCCGGAACATGCCCGCCGGGTGAATGGTATTATTCATCCGCAGGTAAAGGAGGACTTCAGGCGGTGGGCGCAAATCCGTTCGGAACATCCGGTAGTGGGCATCGAGTCTGCTATTTTGATAGAAGCGGGTTTTGCCGGTGAAGTAGATACGGTGGTGGTGGTGTATGCACCGGAGGAGGTGCGCATACAGCGTGCCATGAGCCGCGACGCAGCTTCGCGCGAGTTGATAGAAAAGCGTATCCATAGCCAGATGAGCGATGAGATAAAACGTGAGCAAGCCGACTATGTGATTATAAACGATGACAAAACACCATTAATTCCGCAGGTTTTGAACTTAATTACTTCGCTGTCTCAAAATAATCCCTATCTTTGCCCACCGAAAAAATAACTACTAATTTACAAAACAGAATATACTATGTTGAAGACTATTTTGT
The DNA here is from genome assembly GCA_021203515.1 of Bacteroides sp. Classification (GTDB taxonomy): domain Bacteria; phylum Bacteroidota; class Bacteroidia; order Bacteroidales; family Bacteroidaceae; genus Bacteroides. Next base: position 23,603 of record JAJQAY010000105.1, read on the forward strand.
CTATCTCCGGTAAACCGGGATTGTATAAGCTCATTTCTCAGGGCAAAAATATGCTGATTGTAGAGTCGCTCGCCGACAAGAAACGTTTCCCTGCTTACGGTAACGAGAAAATCATTTCCTTGGGTGATATTGCCATGTACACCGATACGGAAGATGTGCCTTTGAAAGAGGTGCTGCTTGCTGTGAAGAAAAAGGAGAACGGTGCTGCCATAGCCATTGATTTGAAGAAGGCTACAGCCGACGACCTCCGTGCCTATCTGGCGGAAGTATTGCCGACTTTCGACCGCGACCGCGTTTATCCTTCGGATATAAAGAAATTGATTTCGTGGTACAACCTGCTTGTTGCAAGCGATATGACGGACTTTGAGGATGCTCCTGAAGAAACAAAAGAAGAAAAGGCTGAATAAAGCAATCAAAACAATAAAAAGAAAGGTGTACCGGAAATAATCTCCGATACACCTTTCTTTTTATTAGTTAATACCCTGCAATCTGATAAGTTAACTTCCTTGTCTGTAATTAGTTAACTTTGTTACTTGCATTTAGTTAACTTCATTGCTTGTACTAAGTTAACTTCATATTACCTACTAAGTTAACTTCTTGTTGCTTCTCTCTTAATTCCTGAATGTCAATCCGTCTTTAGAAGCATTTGCATCTACCGTAATCGGTTTGCTGCGGTCTACTTCCTGTCCCAGTAACTTCTTGGACAAATCGTTCAGCAAGTAGTGCTGGATGGCACGTTTTACCGGACGGGCACCGAATTCAGGATCATGTCCCGCATTGGCAAGGAAGTCTATAGCGGCATCTGTCAATACCAACTCTACGCCATTGCCGGACAACATCTTCTGCACGCTCTTGATTTGAAGAACTACAATCTGCTTGATTTCCTTTTCCGTCAGCGGCAAGAACATGATGGTTTCGTCGATACGGTTTAGAAATTCCGGACGGATGGTTTTCTTCAACATATTCATCACTTCCTTCTTGGTCTCTTCTACAATCTCTTCCTTGTTGGAACTGTTCAGTTTCTCCATCTGGCTTTGGATGTATCCGCTGCCCATGTTGGAAGTCATGATGATGATGGTGTTCTTGAAGTTCACCGTGCGTCCCTTGTTGTCCGTCAGCCGGCCGTCGTCCAATACCTGCAACAAGATGTTGAATACATCCGGATGTGCTTTTTCGATTTCGTCGAACAGAACGACGGAGTAGGGCTTGCGGCGTACCGCTTCCGTCAACTGACCGCCTTCATCGTAACCCACATATCCCGGAGGCGCTCCGACCAAACGGGAAACACTGTGTTTCTCCTGATACTCGCTCATGTCGATACGTGTCATCATCGTCTCGTCATCGAAAAGGAATTCGGCTAAAGCCTTTGCCAGTTCCGTTTTACCCACCCCGGTAGTACCGAGGAAGAGGAACGAACCGATAGGACGTTTCGGGTCTTGCAGCCCTGCACGACTACGACGTACGGCATCGGCTACGGCTTCGATAGCTTCGTCTTGTCCGATTACCCGTTGATGCAGTTCGTCTTCCAGATGGAGCAACTTGTCCTTTTCGCTTTGCAGCATCTTGCTGACCGGTATGCCCGTCCAGCGGGAAACTACGTCGGCAATATCTTCGGCGTCTACTTCCTCCTTAATCATGGCCTTGTCGCCCTGCATTTCGTGCAGCTTCTGTTGCGTCTCCTCAATCTCCTGGTTCAGCGCTTGCAGCTTGCCGTAGCGAATTTCGGCTACCTTGCCGTAATCACCTTCACGCTCGGCTTTGTCGGCTTCGAACTTCAAGTTCTCTATCTCCACCTTATTCTGCTGGATTTTGTTGACGAGCGTCTTTTCGTTCTGCCACTTTGCTTTGCACGATTTCTCCTGCTCTTTCAGTTCGGCAAGTTCCTTGCCGATTTGTTCCAGTTTCGGTCGATCGTTTTCACGTTTGATGGCTTCGCGCTCAATCTCCAACTGTTTGATTTTGCGGGAGATTTCGTCCAGTTCTTCCGGCACGGAGTCCACTTCCATACGGAGTTTGGCGGCAGCTTCATCCATCAGGTCGATACCCTTGTCCGGCAAGAAACGGTCGGTGATGTAGCGGCTGCTCAACTCTACGGCAGCGATGATGGCATCATCTTTAATACGTACATGGTGATGGTTTTCGTAACGCTCCTTCAAACCACGCAAGATGGAAATAGTGCTCAGCGTATCCGGTTCGTTCACCATGACAATCTGGAAACGGCGTTCCAAAGCCTTGTCCTTCTCAAAGTATTTCTGATACTCATCGATGGTGGTGGCACCGATGCTTCTCAGTTCGCCACGTGCCAAAGCCGGCTTTAGGATATTGGCGGCATCCATTGCTCCTTCGCCCTTGCCTGCACCCACCAGGGTGTGGATTTCATCAATAAACAGAATAATGTCTCCGTCCGATTTCTTCACTTCATTGATAACGGCTTTCAGTCGTTCTTCAAACTCGCCTTTGTACTTGGCACCTGCCACCAGCGCACCCATATCCAGTGAATAAACCTGCTTGTTTTTCAGGTTCTCGGGAACGTCACCGCGCAGGATACGATGAGCAAGACCTTCTACAATGGCGGTCTTACCCGTACCCGGCTCACCTATCAGTATAGGATTGTTCTTGGTACGGCGGCTCAAGATTTGCAGTACGCGGCGGATTTCCTCGTCACGTCCGATTACCGGGTCCAGTTTGCCGCTACGGGCAGTCTCGTTCAGGTTGATGGCATACTTTTCCAAGGATTGGTAGGTATCTTCGCTGGATTGTGAGGTCACTTTCTCACCTTTTCTCAGTTCATTGATAGCTCCGCGCAATTCCTGTTCCGTCATTCCGGCATCTTTCAGAATGGTGGAAGCCGTGCTTTTTACATTCAGTAATGCCAACAATATCGGCTCCAGTGAGACAAATTCATCCCCCATTTCTTTGGAATATTGAGTCGCCTTCTGGAACACTTCATTCGTTTCGCGGCTCAGATAAGGCTTTCCACCTGCAACTTTCGGAAGTGAGTCAATCTGCTTGTCGAGCACAAGTGCAATTTGCTGCCCGTTCATGCCCAATTTCTGAAAGATGAAGTTGGTGACATTTTCGCCTACCTTCATCACGCTTTGAAGCAGATGCACGGGCTCGATAGCTTGCTGTCCCCGGCCTTGCACCAGGTTCACTGCTTCTTGTACAGCCTCCTGCGCCTTAATGGTAAAATTATTAAAGTTCATATCTTGTTCTCCTTTCTATTTTTATCAAATTCATAACACTGTAGTGGGCGCAAAAGATTTGCCAATGGCAGAAATGAGACAAATTTTCAGTTAATGGAAGAAAATGAATGTCAAAATGACTGATTTATGCCAAATGGTTTTTAATAGAAAAACTTTTCGTACCTTTACTCCCTCAATTTTAAGAATATAATTATGGAAGATAATAAGATACAATTCTTCGGAACGGTAATGGTGCTAGATGCCGCTTACTTGAACTTTGTGATAAGCGATTTGAAGAAATACTTTGAACCTCTCTTGGGGCGTTCGTTGCAAACTATTGATTTGGGACTTTTGACGATGTGTCTGGCAATGGATGCGGGATTGAAGGAAGGTGAAAATGATGTACAGATACTTTTTGTCTATGACGAGCAGTCTCAAGAGCTGTTGCATTGTGCACACGGCAACTTGAAAGAAGAGTTGGACGGAGTAGCTTTTATGGGGCTGTTCGGTGAATTCAGTTTCCTTGCCGTACCTTCGGAAGGCTTCGTGTCACGAGGAGAATTATTTCTTGATTTGTTGCAAATCATCCTGAATTCTGCCGATGTAAAGCGTTTAATTCTTGCTTCTTTTAATGAAGAATACGGTGAAGGAGTGGAAGAGGTGTTGAAAGAATATGTCGGTAAAGCTTCGGAAGACCGGGAAGGCGGAAAAGAAATTATCCAGTTTCGTATGGAAGAACCCGTTTCACTGGCAGAATATCGTTGGGAGATGTTAGGATACCCATTAATGTCGGCATTGGGCATAAAGAGTGAGGATTTGCAAAATAATTAATTCTTAATCGACTGGTTCTGTGAGTGATTTCCGTTTAAAAGTATTTCAGTCTGTGGCGAAGAACCTGAGCTTTACGAAGGCTTCGCAAGAGTTGTTTGTCAGTCAGCCGGCTATAACCAAGCATATACAGGAATTGGAGTCCGCCTATCAGACGCGGTTATTCGACCGCCAGGGAAGCAAAATCTGCCTGACGGAATCCGGAAAGTTGCTATTAGAGTATTGCGAACGGATATTGGAAGACTACAAGCGGTTGGAGTACGAGATGCACTTGCTGCACAATGAATATACGGGTGAGTTGAAGTTGGGAGCCAGCACCACTATTGCCCAATATGTGCTGCCGCCTCTGCTTGCCAGCTTTATCGGTAAGTTTCCGCAGGTCAACCTCTCGTTGATGAGTGGTAATTCGAGGAAGATAGAAGATGCCTTGCAGGAGCATAGCATCGACTTGGGACTGGTGGAAGGTGTGTTCCGATTGCCCAACCTGAAATATACCACTTTCTTGGAAGATGAACTGGTAGCGGTCGTTCGCACGGGGAGCAAATTGCCGGTGGGCGATGAAATAGTCCCCGAGGAACTTCTGAACTTGCCTTTGGTGCTTCGCGAAAGAGGGTCGGGAACTTTGGATGTGTTTGAGCGTGCTTTGCAGCAACATAATATAAAGTTATCTTCCCTTCAGGTTCTGATGTATCTGGGAAGCACGGAGAGCATCAAACTCTTTCTGGAACATACCGATTGCATAGGTATCATTTCCGTTCGTTCCATTACGAAAGAACTTTATTCCGGACAATTGCGTGTAGTCGAAGTCAGAGGAATGTCCATGCAGCGTCAGTTCATCTTTGCCCAGATGCAAGGACAGGAAAGTGGACTGGCGCAAGTGTTCATGCAGTTTGCCATGCACCATAATAGTAAATTGTAGGAACTTATTATTACTTTCCGTTATAATGTATAAGAATATATAAATAGGACAGATTAAATGAAAAGACTACCTTTGCAGCGGTTTAAAGAATAAATAGTAACATTAAATTAAAATCTATGTTCAGTCGTGGAAACAGAGGCAATACTATGCATGGCGTTTTATTGATTGCCTTATTCTCTTTTTCAGCCTTTTATATCGCTGAGATTCCTTTCGTAAAAAGTCTTTCATTCAGTCCCTTGATTGTAGGTATCATTTTGGGTATGTTGTATGCCAACAGCTTGCGCAACCATTTGCCGGAGACGTGGGTGCCCGGTATCAAGTTTTGTACGAAGCAGGTGTTGCGTGCAGGTATCGTGCTGTATGGTTTTCGCCTGACTTTGACACAAGTAGCGGAAGTGGGGCTGCCTGCAATCGTTATCGATACTATTATCGTCGGCGGAACTATTTTCCTGGGTATCTGGTTGGGTAAATTGCTGAAACTTGATAAAGATACGTCGTTGATGACCTCTACCGGTAGTGCCATTTGTGGTGCGGCTGCCGTGTTGGGTGCAGAGCCGGTGGTCAGATGTGAAGGGCATAAAACGGCGATTGCGGTGTCCACTGTTGTTATATTCGGTACGATTTCAATGTTCCTGTATCCTATCATGTATCGTGCCGGCTTGCTGGACGGACTGAGTAATATGGGAGTCGCTATTTATACGGGCAGTACGTTGCATGAAGTAGCGCATGTGGCTGGTGCAGGCAATGCAATGGACCCGACCGATGTGCTCGGCATTGCCGGACCGGCAACTATTACCAAGATGATTCGCGTGATGATGCTGGCGCCGGTTTTAGTCATTATGAGTCTTGCGTTGGCAGGACGTAAGAAAGTGGACGCTGAGGGTAAGGTTATCAAAAGCAAGATTACAATCCCTTGGTTTGCTTTCGGTTTCATCGGCATCATTTGTTTGAACTCCCTCTTGCAATATCTTTTTGATGTACCGACAGTGAAAGATATTCCTTTGAATGGCACTATCGAGTATATCGATACGTTTATGCTTACAATGGCGATGACCGCTCTAGGTACTGACACTAGCATCGACAAGTTCAAACAAGCGGGTGCCAAACCGTTCGTACTGGCTTTCCTACTCTATATCTGGTTGGTAGCCGGTGGCTATTTGCTGGCAAAGTATCTGGTACCTGTACTCGCTTGATTTATTGTAAACTCAAGGTACTTAATGGGAGGATAGGGTAGTGCTTCTGCACATTTTGCACTTCCTCTTCGGATGCATATATGAATACATATTTCGATACGGTCGGGGTGTGTATTTCTTTTATATGTCCTGCCCATCGACGCTGAACCGGAGTCAGTGGAAGATATGCAACAAATCCGTCTTTCTCCAGTTCCGCCTTTGTTTTCAGTTCGGAGTGCGGGCCGGTCAATACGATATACCACAAGCGTGATTTATTCAAATGCTCTATTATATTGTGATGTTGAGAAGTCATGGCTTACTTTGCTGGTGATACAATGAAATCGAATATATTAAAGAATTGAGGTGCATTGCCGATGCTTATCGGTAGAACAATGGTAACTGCGGCATGATTTCCTTTCTTGATATTTTGTCTGCTATATATCTTTGCCGACTTTTTTGTCTGTAACGAGTTTAGCAGCAGTGATGTTCCAAGTCATTTCGGAATTGCTTTTCACTGTTTCCTCTGTGAGTTGGCTCTCTATCGTGGGAGGGTACATACATACTCCGGAAGCCATTCCATTGACAGTAAATTCGGCATTTTTCCAGTTGACGGCAATATCTTCGGTAGAAGTATTCCGAAGTACGACTTTCCATGAACCGGAACCGGGGATGAACTGGTAAACCATCTTATCCTTACTATATTCTAATTTGCCTTTGTCATTTTGATACCATTTGAAGGAAATATTACAATCTCCATCTTTGTACTGGGCATGAAGAGCCATTGGGAATATGAGAAACAAAAAAGCAATGAGGCAATTAAGCCGCTTATACTTTTTGTAGTCGCAATATGTCCATACAACAATTGAAAGTATGCAAATAGGTATTGCAATTAAAATCCAGGATATCAGGGTCATGGCGTTATTTGTTAATGTTTTGTTTGTACTAAATTGCAGGCAAAAGTATTATAAAATAATATATAAATCAAGTAATTTGTGAAAGAATGCGAACGATATCTTAATTTTAATGAGAGTAGGGACAGTATTTCTCTTTTCATGGTGTAACAAAACCTTTCTTTTCTCGTCTAATGGGTATAGATATTAAGAATTTATTAAGAAAACATGGACGCTGAGAGTTTTAAAAAGGAATTTCTGCCCTATCATCGCAAGTTGTATCTCGTGGCTTACAAGCTTCTGGAGAATGCAGCCGATGCTGAGGATTTGATACAAGAGGCTTATTTGAAACTATGAAACAAGCGGGAGGGGCTGGCTGTCATCAGTAATCCGGAAGCATTCAGCGTCACATTGGTCAAGAATATGTGTTTTGATTTGCTTCGTTCCGGCAAATATGCCTTGAGCAAGCAGACGGTGGAACTGACAACCGTACACGACATGCAACTTGCCGATGACTTGGAACTGCGGGAGGAGGCGCAGCAGGTGCGTCGCATCATTGCCCATCTGCCCGAACAGCAACAGCGGATTGTTGCGCTTCGTGATGTAAAAGGTTGTTCTTATGAAGAAATAGAGCGCATTACCGGGTTGGGGGCTACCAATGTTCGTGTACTGCTGTCTCGTGCAAGGAAAAAGATACGTGATGAATTTAATAAATGGAGTAACTATGAAAATAGAGGAAATTGAAAGACTGCTCGCCAAGTTTTACGGAGGGAATACTACCGAGAGCGAGGAAGAGGTGTTGAAAGATTATTTCAGGACGGAGGATGTGCCCATATCTCTGCAAAAAGAGAGGGAGCTTTTCCTTGGCTTTTTTTGCCTGGATGCCGTGCCGGAGGATTGTGCTCCGGCCGGGTTGGGAGATAAATTGAGCCGGATGATTGACGAAAAGGCGGAAGAGGAACAGTTGTTCTTCCACCGCAACAGGTCTAAGCGCAATTGGCGTTGGATAGGGGGGGGGATTGCCGCTACTTTGCTGCTGCTGACAGGCCTTGGCTATAGTATCGGCACTATGGAAAGCGAAGTGTGTCCGCCTACTCCTCAAGACACATTCTCCAATCCTAAGGTAGCTTACGAGGTGCTTCAGGCTACTTTGCTGGAAGTATCTGCCAACCTGAACAAAGGTATAGAGCAAGTGCAGGAAGCGCGGGAGGATGTAACGAAAATAAATAAGGAAATCTTAAACGAAATTCAACAATAAAGATTATGAAAACATTGAGAATGATGTTGGCAGGCACACTGCTGTTGTTGCCTTTGCTTTGCCAGGCACAGAAGAATTTGTTTGACAAGTATAATGATCTGAAAGGGGTGTCGTCGGTCTATATATCCAAGGCGATGATTGATATGAACCAGAACCTCTTTGCCAAGGATGTCTATATAGGTAAGGTGTCGGGACAGTTGAACTCTGTGCAGGTGCTTTCTACAATGGACAATAATGTAAAGAAAGACATGCGTAAGGACCTTCATTCGCTGGTGCAGAACTCCAAGTATGAGCTCTTGATGAAGCAGAAAGGAGTCGTCTCCAGTTCCGAGTTCTATATCAACCGCAAGGGGGAGAGGGTGAAAGAACTGATTATGATTATTGACGGGGCGGCCACGCTGAAGTTTGTATATCTGGAGGGAGACATGACCTTGAAAGATATTCAGAATATCATGCTGCATCAAAGTTCCGGTTGGAATGTTGATAGCGATGTTTATCAGATACCCGGGTTGGAACTGGCTGATGCCGATGCCTGGGAACAGTTTGCCAGAGACATGGAGAAACTTAGCGAGTAAGTATCTTCCGATTAATAAAAGAACGGAGTGAAGTTATCTATTCAAGAGAACTTCACTCCGTTTTTAGTTTTTATCTTGCCATTCCTTTAGGAATATACTTTCTTATTTGTCTTTCCTCAGTTCTGCGAAGATAAGTCCTTCCAGCTCTTCTGCCAGTTCCGGATTATCCAGAATAACTTGCTTGGCGGCATCGCGTCCCTGTGCAATCTTCGTGTCATTATAGCTGAACCAAGAGCCGCTTTTCTTGATGATACCCAAGTCTGCACCCAGGTCGATGATTTCTCCGGCACGGGAGATACCTTCACCAAACATGATGTCGAACTCTGCACGGCGGAAGGGAGGAGCCACTTTGTTCTTCACTACTTTCACCTTCGTCTGCTTACCGATTACCTCTTCGCCATTCTTGATAGCCTGGCTTCCGCGGATGTCGATGCGCACGGATGCGTAGAATTTCAAAGCATTACCACCGGTAGTCGTCTCAGGATTGCCGAACATCACACCAATCTTCTCGCGCAACTGGTTGATGAAGATACAAGTAGTGCGTGTCTTGCTCACCGTTCCGGTCAGTTTACGCAAGGCTTGTGACATGAGGCGTGCCTGAAGTCCGACTTTGTTTTCACCCATATCACCCTCTATTTCAGCTTTGGGCGTCAGGGCGGCTACGGAGTCGATAACGATGATGTCGATGGCGGAGGAACGGATTAGCTGCTCGGCTATCTCCAGTGCCTGTTCGCCGTTGTCCGGTTGGGAGATGAAAAGATTATCTACATCCACGCCTAGCTTGGCGGCATAGAAGCGGTCGAAGGCGTGTTCCGCGTCGATAAATGCAGCGATACCGCCTGCTTTCTGTGCTTCGGCAATGGCATGGATGGCCAAAGTCGTCTTACCGGAAGACTCCGGACCGTAGATTTCGACGATACGTCCGCGGGGATAACCGCCTACGCCCAATGCTACGTTCAGTCCGATGGAACCGGTGGGGATTACTTCTATTTGTTCGACGGCGTTGTCGCCCATTTTCATGATAGACCCTTTGCCGAAACTCTTCTCTATCTTGTCCATGGCGGCTTGCAGGGCTTTCAGCTTTTCGCTGGACGCCATGCCGCCACCTTCGTTTTCAAAAATAAGTTCGTCTTTCTTTGCCATAACTATTATAAGATTTGTGCAGCATGATTGCTGGTTTTTATTTCTTTGGGAGAGATGATGCGCTCAATCACTCCCTCTTCATTAATAATAAAGGTGGTGCGGAAAGTCCCCATGTACTTGCGTCCGTACATGCTCTTTTCGCCCCATACGCCGAATTGCTCCACCAACTTCTTGTCCGTGTCGGCAATCAGGGTGAAAGGCAGGTTGTTCTTTTCGATGAACTTCTGGTGCGACTTTTCGTTGTCCACGCTCACACCGATTACTTCGTAGCCGGCTTTGCGCAGTTCGGAATAGTTGTCGCGCAGGTTGCAGGCCTCGGCCGTGCAACCGGAAGTCATGTCTTTGGGATAGAAGCAAAGTACGATCTTCTTTCCTTTATAATCGCTCAGGCGGATTTCTTCGCCTTTCTCGTTGATGCCCAATATCTCGGGCGCTTTATCTCCTACGTTCACGTTATTTAGTGTTTAGTGATTAGTGCTTAGTGATTAGTATCATCGCTAATCACTAAGCACTAAACACTAATCGTTAAATTTAAAGTTCCAGGTCACCGTCGATAACCTCGTGCCACGGCAGGCCTTGCTTGTTGAGCTGCTCCATGAAGGGGTCGGGGTTGAACTCTTCCACATTCCACACGCCCGGTTTCTTCCACAGACCTTTGAGGAACATCATGGCGCCAATCATGGCCGGTACGCCGGTGGTGTAGCTGACGCCATGCATACCCGTCTCTTTGTAAGCCTCCTGATGGCTACAGTTATTATATACATAATAGGTACGTTCCTTCCCGTCCTTCAATCCGCGGATGCGGCAACCGATGGAGGTTTCTCCTTCGTAGTTCTCGCCCAAGTCCTGCGGATTGGGGAGCACGGCCTTCAGGAATTGCAGCGGAACAATCTTCATGCCGTTGTATTCCACTTCGTCGATGCGGGCCATGCCGATGTTCTGAATGACGCGCAGGTGCGTCAGGTATTCCTGGCCGAAGGTCATCCAGAAGCGGGCACGCTTGATGGTGGGGAAGTTCTTCACCAACGACTCCAGTTCTTCGTGATAGAGCAGATAGGAGTCGCGCGGGCCGACGTTCGGATAGGTCAGGTCTTTGTGGATTTCCAAAGGCTGGGTCGTTATCCACTGGCCGTTTTCATAATACCGTCCGTTTTGCGTAATCTCGCGGATGTTGATTTCCGGATTGAAGTTGGTGGCAAATGCCTTGTGATGGTTTCCGGCATTGCAGTCCACGATGTCCAGATACTGTATTTCGTCAAAATAATGCTTGGCGGCGTAGGCGGTATAGATGCCGCTTACTCCCGGGTCGAACCCGCAACCGAGGATGGCGGTCAGCCCGGCCTCTTCGAAACGTTTCTTGTAGGCCCATTGCCAACTGTACTCAAAGTGAGCTACGTCTTTCGGCTCGTAGTTGGCGGTGTCCAGATAGTTGACACCAGTCTTCAGGCATGCCTCCATGATGGTGAGGTCCTGATAGGGGAGGGCTACGTTTATGACGATTTCAGGTTTGAAACTATTGAAGAGTGCCACCAGTTCGTCTACACTGTCCGCATCGACTTGGGCGGTCTGGATGTTAGGGTTGCCGATTGCTTTTACAACGGCGTCACATTTGGACTTGGTGCGGCTGGCAATCATGATTTCTATGAACACGTCCGGATTTTGAGCCACTTTGTGCGCAACAACGGTACCTACACCGCCTGCACCGATAATAAGAACTTTACCCATTTCTTCTACTTGCAAGAGTTTTAAATATGATTATCATTTTTCGAAGAGCAAATATAAGGTTTAATTCTCAGAAAAATGCTATTCGATAATAGAATGTTCACCTAAATTAATTCGGTGCGGCAGGAGGGGTGGGGACTGCTTTGTATACTTAGGGGGGGTCGTATACTTAGAGGGACTGGGTCGGTACCTTAGCCATCCTCACTCGTAGGGTGAGAGGTCAAAACACCCGGATGCTAGCTGTGAAAACACCCGGATGTTTTAGTATAAAACATCCCCATGTTTTGATGCATAACATCCGGATGTTTTGATGCATAACATCCGGATGTTTTTGGGTCTCGGTCCTAGGGTGAAGTGGACTCGGTCCTGGGGTGAGGTAGGCTAGGTCCTAGGGTGAGCCTATAACTCACTTAGTTACGAATAACTGATTATGCGAATTCGGTGGTTGATGACGGCTTATCTGAATGGGAATTTATTGAAACGCAGATTAACGCAGATTTTCGCAGATTATAAGGCTGCGCTATCCTTAGGTATAAAATTCTTTGCGAAAATCTGCGTTAATCTGCGTTTCAATTATAACCCGCTAAATTATCATTTACTTCATTTCTGTACGGGTTTTGAGTTAAAATACGGATACGTGGACTAAGCGGATGAATACGGACTTTCAATAATCTGTAGTATCTGTCATCCTGAGCACAGTCGAAGGATCTCTTCCCTGCTGTATCGCGCAGCTTTATGCCAAGAGAGTAGATCCTTCGACTACGCTCCCTTAGA
>JAJQAY010000008.1 GCA_021203515.1 Bacteroides sp.
TTAGACAAATATTGTCTTTACGGTACACACAAGATTAAAACAGACAATTCCGTAAAAGATTATAGAGCATCTAGTGAATTAATACATTTATTTGATAAAAATAGTTTTAGATATTTAGCAAGCACTGCTCCGTTAGGACAAGGGCCGGGGGAGATAACAGTCATTGGACATATAGGGATTGATGAACTTAGGCATAAATTTTATGTATCAGATCATGGAGAACAAAAGATTTTCAGTTATGATTTAGGCAGTGTATTATCCGAACCGTTTTATGTGCCTCATGTTAAGGCAGAATTGAATAAAGCATTGTTTCCGGATAGGTATTATTATATTAATGATACCTTGTCCATTGGTGTAATCATAGAACCTACTAGCGCATCAACTTTTAATCAGTTTACGGCTAAGTGGAATATGAATACGGGAGAAATAAAGCCAATGAAATATAACCATCCCGATATTGAAAAGAAGCGCATTTCTGTCGCTGTTTCCGTAGAACATGGAATTTATGTTGAATGTAATTCCAGATATGATTTGATGAGCATCTTTAATTTTAATGGGGATTTGAAATATAATATTTACGGGCCGAATTGGGGCAAAAGAGGAGATCGGAAGCATCATTATGGCGCGGCCTTGTTTTGGAAAGATAAAATTTTGGCTTTATATTCTGGCGGAGATTATCAAGGAAAGGACTATAATCCAACCCGCTTTCATATCTTTAATCTTAATGGCGATTATGTTAAGACTGTAGATGTAGGCTATAAGATATTAGGCTTTTGCTATGATGCAGATAATAATAGACTTGTGTTTTGCTTTGATGACGAGATACAATTTGGCTATTTGCCGTTAGAAGGATTAATATAGAATATACTAGTGAAAATGTTTTGCGATTTCAGAGGAATGAATTAATACGTTGAGTTTATGAAGGCATTGTTATATCTTTTAATGTTTTTGTTGTGTAGTGCATGTTCCTCAAAAGGAAAAAATGAAAAATGGCACAAGCAGAGGTCGAATATCGTTAATGTAAAAGACGATGTGAAAGAAATAGATATGGAAGATGTCCTGATAGGTGCTGTGGCAAAGCCATATATATGTGGCAAATATCTGGTTATCGTCGATTGCAAATCAGTAGATAAACTTATACATGTATTTGATAAACAAACGTTTAAATACATATTAAGTTTGGGAGATATGGGGCAGGGTCCCAAGGAAATAACTGTTATCGGATCGATTGCGTGGAATGAGAAGGAGCATGATTTATATGTGACTGACAACGCACAACATCAAATTCTTAGGTATAATCTGGATAGCCTTTTAAATGACCCTCTATATGTTCCAACTGTCAAATTGAAATTTGGAAATGCTGCTTTTCCTGATAATTATTATTATATCAATGATACACTGTCGTATGGTTCGTTCATACAAGTTACTTCTTCTTCCTCTTTTGAGCAAACCAGTGGAAAATGGAATATGATGACAGGAGAGGCTAAATTGATAGACTATGTTCATCCTGCAGATAAAAAGAAACGAATTGCCTTTGCTGTCTCACCCAAATATAATACATTAGTAGAGTGTAACCGGCGATATGATTTGATAAGTTTGTACAATCTGGTGGGAGAATTGCAATGTAATGTTTATGGTCCCAATTGGGATAAGAATGGTGATAGAAAGGAGCATTTTGGTGATGCTGCTATCTGTGATGACAAGATTGTTGCTTCATATGTGGGAGGAGATTGGAACCATAATGATGGGGCGAAGGTGCTTCATGTGTTTAATCTTGCGGGAGATTATTTGAAGACATTAGATGTAGGACGCGAAATTAATCGTTTATGTTATGATGAGGAGAATAAGCGAATTATTATGAATTTGGATAGCGAATATCAATTTGCTTATATCGAAATGGAAAAATACATCAATAATTAGGAACGGGAATATATGATGGTTTATATAAGATGATTAGAAACAGTTGTATGATATGAAAGTAAAGTGATAATCAGAAGAAATGAAGAACGCTTTTTTAATATTATTAGTTGTGATTTCTTGCCTGGCATGTACAACAAGCACTGGCGAAACAGAACAGGTATCGGCTTTCCCGGTGACGGGATATTTGAAGGCTACGGTACGGGCAATACCCGTTCCGGTACTGTTGCCGAGATATATGGGGCTTTTGGATGATTATCTCTTTATATATAAAGAAAAGGAGGAAAAACTATTCGCATTTTTTAATTTGAATGATGGTAGTTATATTGGTGATGTTGGAATGAGAGGACAAGGGCCTAACGAGTTTATTATGCTGGATACAAGGAGTTTTAATAGTATCGGAGGAAACCGCTTTACGGTTTTTGAAGCTGGGAGCAATCTGCTCAAGACAGTTGGCTTTGACGGTACAAAATTATCCGTTTATGATGCAAAAGCCATTTTTGAGCAGGGCATTTCCAACAATGGTTTTTATTGCTTGGCGGATAGTATGTATCTGACATTAGGTCGTCTGGAAGGAAATACTGAATTCTGCTTACTGGATGGAAAGACCGGCAAGCTAACGGAGATTGGAGAATATCCGTCTTGGATAAAGCAAGAAGAGGTAATAAATAATCCGCCTTTGTTTGTGCCGTATATAAAAACCTGCGCAGTTCATCCCGATGGGAGAAAAGTTACCGCGTTTTATTCTCGCTTTAAGCATCTAAGAATATATGATGATAAAATGAATATGTTACATGATGTTGAAGTGCAAATAGCACCTTGCTCTGTCGACTTTCAAAAGCCGGTACAAGAACAGACTGTATATTATACCGGTGCTCCCTGTGTCACACCGGAATATATTTATGTACTATGTGAGAACTCTAATACCGGTGTCGGACAATATGAATTGCAGGTTTTGGATTGGCAGGCTTCTCCTATAGCTTGTTTTCAGTTCGATAGGAAATTATCGATGATAGCCGTTAGTTCCCGGTATAATAGAATTTACGCTGTTGACAGTGGGATTGATGATGAGTTGTATATTTATGATTTACCTTCATTCAATTAATTTATAGGAAATGAAAAAGTATTTGTCTTTATTGGTATTACTTTGGGTCTCGATTTCTGTGGAGGCGGTAAATGATGATTGGAGAGTGATAAAGAATGAGCTTTATTCTTTGGAACTTCCTTCCGGTTGGATACCGCAGCAGGGTATGCCGGGCAACGGTTGTGCTCCCGGGACACGTAAGGTAAAACCATATATTATCTATTACTTTGCTTGGCACAGTCCTATAAAGGACAAAAACGACTTTCCGCATTGCGTTGGCATTGATATTCAGACATACGAGAAGCTTGATGCGTCAACGGTTTCTTTAGATGAAGCAAAAAAATAACGATACCTCCTTCGGAACAAATAGGAGAAATTCTACTTTCATCCGCAAGTGAGTTCCGTTGTACCACAACGAAAAAAGTAAAGAGATGGATGGCGGTATTGTTGAATATCGGAATTTTTATTTGTTGAAAAAGAAAGGAAACAGAGTGCATTGTGTAAAATTAGACCTAAGAGAAGAATTTTATGCAAAATCATCCGATATAAAGGAGTTGATAATGCATATATTGAATTCTTTTTCCGTAATTTGATGCATAATTAGGAATATATACAATAGACGAAACTTATGAAAATACACAAAGGGCGATATTTGCTTGGTTTAGCAATGGTTTTGTTGGCAGCTTGTTCGGGCAGTGGGAAGAGGAGACTGAGAAAGGAGTGGCTACTGTGTTGCCGGACGAAAAGAATGAAGTGACCGTACAAGTGCTGAAACGGCAGACGTTTGAACACGAGCTGGTGAGTAACGGTAAGGTCGTTGCCGGCGGACTGGCGGATTTACGTTTTGAGACGGGCGGAATTATTGCGCATATCTATGTGAAGAACGGCGAGAGGGTGCGCCAGGGACAGAAGTTGGCAGAACTGGATAAGTTTCGCTTGACGAATAAAACCATGCAGGCCAAGAACGCGCTGGACAAGGCGAAACTGGAGTTGCAGGATGTACTGATAGGGCAAGGTTATCCGGCGGATGATACCACCAAAGTTCCTACCGACATCATGCAACTGGCACGGGTGAAGAGTGGATATGACCAAAGCCTTTCCCAATATGAACTGGCAAGATATGAGGAAGAACATGCCACGCTGACAGCTCTCTTCGACGGCATTGTTGCCAATCTCTTTTCTAAACTTTATAATATGGCGAATACATCGGACGTATTCTGCACGATTGTCGGCACACAAAGTATGGAAGCTGATTTTACGGTGCTGGAAAGTGAATTGCCTTTGATAAAAAATGGCGATAAAGTGATTATCACTCCTTATTCGGATGTTTCTGCCAAGTATGAAGGACGAATTGTACAGATTAATCCGCTGGTGGACGATAAGGGGATGGTGAGGGTGAAAGCTGTGGCCGACGGTAAGGGAAAACTGTTCAGCGGCATGAATATCCGTGTAAATGTGTATCGTTCGCTTGATGGACAGTTGGTGATACCGAAGAGTTCGGTCGTCTTGCGTTCGGGCAGGCAGGTGGTTTTTACCTTGAAGAAGGGGAAAGCTAAATGGAACTACGTGAAAACCGGATTGGAGAATGCCGGAGACTATGCCTTGATAGAAGGTGTGGAAGATAAACTGGAAGAAGGGGATACGATTATTGTGACGGGAAATGTGAATTTGGCACATGAGGCACCGGTGGTGGTAATTAAAAATTAAAAACTAAAAATTAGGGGCAGATGGTAAAGTTCCTGATACAGCGTCCGATAGCCGTACTTATGGCATTTACGGCTTGTTTTATTGTTGGGCTGGTGACGTATTCACGTTGCCCGTTTCGCTGCTGCCCGATATTGCCATACCGGAAATTACGGTGCAGGTATCCGTACAGAATACATCGGCGCGTGAGTTGGAGAATACGGTGGTGAAGCCGCTGCGGCAGCAATTAATTCAGGTGGCGAAACTGAAGGATATGAGCAGCGAAACCCGTGACGGAACAGGAATTATCCGCCTGAACTTTGATTACGGCACGAATACCGACCTTGCCTTTATAGAGGTGAACGAGAAGATTGATGCCGCCATGAACTATCTGCCCAAAGACGTGGATCGTCCTAAAGTGGTGAAGGCGAGCGCTACGGATATTCCGGTGTTCTATCTGAATTTGACCTTGAAGAATGACAGTGCCTACGGGCAGGCGGACGGACAAGCGTTTCTCAATCTATGCGAATTTGCCGAGAGCGTTATAAAGAGGCGCATCGAACAGTTGCCCGAGGTAGCGATGGTGGATGTTACCGGTTTGCTGGAACGGCAGTTGCAGATAGTGCCCGACCCTGCCAAACTTGCCGTGTTGGGTCTGTCTATTGAAGATATAGAAACGGCATTGGCACAGAATAATGTGGAATCGGGCAGCATGACTGTGCGCGATGGTTATTATGAATACAACATCAAGTTTTCTACACTGTTGCGGACGGAAGAGGATGTGGAGAATATCCTGTTGCGCAAAGAAGGGCGCATTATCCGGTTGGGAGATTTCTGCCGGATAGCTATCGCACCGGTCAAGGAGAAGGGAATATCCGTGAGCAATGGCAAACGTGCGGTTACCCTTGCCGTCATCAAGCAAGCGGATGAGAATATGGATGCCATGAAGCAGGCCATTAATCGCACCATGGATTACTTTCAAAAGATTTATCCGGACGTTGAATTCGGCGTCAGCAGAAACCAGACGGAACTGCTGGATTATACGATTTCCAACCTGCAACAAAATCTTTCGTTGGGATTTCTGTTTATTTGCATCGTAGCAGTGTTGTTTCTGGGCGATGTGAAGTCTCCTTTTATCATCGGACTGAGCATGGTGGTTTCCATTGTCATCTGCTTCCTCTTCTTTTATTTGTTTAAAATGTCTCTTAATATCATCTCTTTGTCCGGCTTAATCCTGGCGGTGGGTATGATGATTGACAGCTCCATCATTGTGACGGAAAATATCTCCCAATACCGGGAACGGGGATACTCATTGAGACGGGCTTGCGTGGCGGGCGCCAGTGAGGTGGTAACTCCGATGCTCAGTTCGTCGCTGACCACTATCGCAGTATTTGTGCACTTAATCTTTATGAGCGGCATAGCCGGAGCGCTTTTCTATGACCAGGCATTTGCCGTGACGGTGGGATTGCTGATTTCATACTTCACCGGTATCATGTTGCTGCCGGTGCTTTATATGCTGGTATATCGCACGGGGATACGCGGAAAGTCGTGGTTCTCCCGTATCCGCATCAATAACCCGTTGAAGGAGCACACGTTGGACCGCTTCTATGATGCGGGTGTCGACTGGGTATTCTCTCATAAAACGGGCAATGCGCTGTTCTGCATAATCTCTGTTCCCTTGTGTGTCCTCATGTTTTATGTCATCGGCAAAGAGCGTATGCCGAAGATAGACCAGAATGAGTTGATAGCCCGGGTGGAGTGGAACGAGAATATCCATGTGGATGAGAACCGGCGGAGAGTGGATGCCTTATTCGAAGATTTGAAGGAATATACGGTAGAGCAGACCGCCTCCGTGGGGCAACAGGATTATTTGCTGAACAGGGAACAGGCGCTTTCCTCCTCGGAAGCCGAACTCTATTTTAAGACGGAGAAGACATCGGCCATCACTCCGTTGAAAAAGAATGTGTATCAAAGGCTTCACGCCACCTATCCGCAGGCGTGCTTTTTTTTTTCCCCCCCCCCCCCCCGAAACGGTGTTCGAGAAGCTGTTTGTGACCGGAGAGGCAGATGTGGTGGCCGAACTTTATGCCCGTAATAAGGAGAAAGCTCCGGTAGCTGCCGATTTGCGTATGCTGGAGCAGCAGCTTGCCGAACGGACAGGCTTGCCTCCCACGGGGATTGCCTTTGAAAACCAACTGAATATCAGCATTCTTCACGAGAAATTATTGCTCTACAACGTTTCGTATGATGAACTCTACCGGGTGCTGAAAACGTCGTTCAAGGAGAGCAGTGTGGCGATGCTCCACTCGTATCAGCAATACCTGCCTATCAGTATTGTAGGCGAAGAACAAACCGTAAACGATGTGTTGCAGCAAACCCTGATACAGACGCGGGCGGATGGAACGGGCAAGGTGGAATATATCCCGCTGCGCGATTTGGTAAGGATTACCCCGGCCGAAGACTTGAAAACAATCACGGCAGGACGTAACGGAGAGTATATTCCTTTCCGCTTTTATGGCGTGAAAGATGCTGCTGCGCTGATGGCGGAAGTGAAGCAGACGGCGGACGACACGGGCAACTGGGATACATTCTTCTCCGGCAGTTTCTTTTCGAACCGGAAGATGCTGGACGAACTGGTGGTGATACTGCTTATCTCTATCTTGCTGATGTACTTCATTCTGGCTGCCCAGTTCGAGAGCTTTGTGCAACCGCTGATTGTGTTGCTGGAGATACCGATAGACGTGGCTTTCTCGTTAGTGCTGCTATGGATATGCGGGCATACGCTGAACTTGATGTCGGCTATCGGATTAATCGTGACCTGCGGCATCATCATCAACGACTCCATCCTGAAGCTGGATGCCATCAATGAATTGAGGAAAGAGGGGATGCCTCTGCTCGAAGCTATCCATGAAGCCGGGCGCAGAAGGCTCCGTCCTATCATCATGACGTCGTTGACTACCATATTTGCCATGGTGCCTCTATTGTTCTCGTTCGATATGGGGTCGGAACTTCAGAAGCCGCTTTCCATTGCCATGATTGGGGCTATGACGATAGGAACACTGGTCAGCCTGTTCATCATTCCATTGATATATTGGTTTATTTACCGGAATAAAGCGTAACAATATGAAGAAACTGAGTTTTATAATCTTATGGAGCCTTTGGGGAATATCGGTTTTTGCCCAGCAACGGATTACTCTGGATTTGCAGCGCACCATCGCACTGGCAAACGACAGTTCGCTGGAGGCTTTCCGCACCAAGAATATGTATCTTTCGGGCTATTGGGAGTACCGCACTTACCAGGCAAACCGACTGCCAAGCCTGACCTTGAACATGACTCCGGCACAATATAACCGGGATATAACCAAGCGCTACGACTCGGGGCAGGACTTGGATATTTATCGCAACCAGCAGTCTTTCTATGTCTATGGCAACCTTGCCATCCGGCAGAATTTTGACCTGACGGGCGGTACGTTCTATCTGGATACGGAACTGGGGTATATGCGTAGTTTCGGCGGCAATACTTATACGCAGTTTACCAGTGTACCCGTGAGGTTGGGTTATTCACAGGGTCTTTTGGGGTATAATCCCTTTCGGTGGGAACGCAAGATTGAGCCGTTGAAATTTGAAAAAGTAAAGAAGGAGTATATCTACAATGCCGAACGGGTATCCGAACAGGCCACCACCTACTTCTTTGAGCTTGCCATGGCGCAGGCCGAATATGATTTGGCCAAGGAAAATGTGGCATCTACCGATACACTTTACCGCATCGGCATGCAGCGGTTGAAGATTGCTTCCATCAGCCGTGCCGACCTGCTCACGCTGAAACTGGACGTGGTGAATGCCCATAACACCTTGCAGAATGCGACCAGTTCGTTGAAGCGGGCCATGTTCTCGCTGGCCTCTTTCCTGAACATGGAGAAGAACACGGAGATAAGGCTGGAACTTCCGGGACGGCCGCAGACGTTGACCATTCCGGTAGATGAAGCGTTGATGGCGGCGCGTACCAATAATCCGGACTTCCTGGATTTGCGTCAGGATGTGCTGGAAGCTGAGAGGAATGTGGATAAGACAAAAAAGGAGTCGCGTTTCAATGCCAGCGTCAATGCCAGTATCGGCTTCAACCAAGTGGCGGAAAAGTTGGGTGATGCCTACCGGAGTCCGATGCAGCAGGATATGGTTTCCGTCAGTGTCTCCATCCCGTTGGTGGACTGGGGAGTGCGGAAAGGAAAATATAACATGGCGCGCAATAACCTGAATGCGGTGAAAACCTCTTCCCGGCAGAGTGAAATCAGTATCGAAGAGGAGGTTATTATGACGGTGGCGGACTTCAATGTGCAGCAAAATCTGGTGATAAGTGCCGAGGAAGCTCTCGACCTGTCCGTATTGGCATACAATGAAACCCGTCAGCGGTTTATTATCGGGAAGGCGGATATAAGCAGTCTCACGCTTTCGTTGAATCGCCAGCAGGAAGCCCAGCGCAACTATATCTCTGCTTTGAAGAATTATTGGTTGAATTATTATAAGATACGGAAATTGACGTTGCATGATTTTGCATCCGGTTTCTCGCTGTCCGAGAAGTTTGATTATGAATAAAGCTTCCTCTTTTACTGTTATTGTAACCTTTGTCTGCCTTGCTTTAGTGGGCATTGCGCTGATACCGTTGCTTCCTGTCAAGCTGAACACTTCGCGTAGCTTGCCCGGATTTACGGTACGGTTCAGTATGCCCGGCGCCTCGTCGCGCGTGGTGGAGATGGAGGCTGCCAGTAAATTGGAATCGATGCTGGCACGTATTCGTGGTGTCAAGAAGTTGAGTTCTACTTCCGGCAACGGTTCGGGAAGCATTACGGTGGAACTGGATAAACACGCGGATGTGGATGTGGTGCGTTTTTGAGGCTTCCACAATCATCCGGCAGACATGGCCGCAATTGCCTGATGGAGTGAGCTATCCGTACATTCAGATGAAAGTGCCTGATAAAGAGGCTGCGCGCCCTTTCATGTCTTTCACATTGAATGCGCCTTCCACACCGATATTGATACAGCAATACGCCGAGGAACACATAAAGCCCCGGTTGGCACAGTTGCCGGGTATTTATAAGATTGATTTGGGCGGGGCTACCCCGATGGAGTGGAGACTGGAATATGACAGTGAGCAATTGCGCCAGCTGGGTGTCACGCTTGCGGATATTAGCAATGCAGTGCAGCATTATTATCGGAAAGAGTTTCTGGGCACGCACAATATAGAAGGGCCTGGTGGGAGTGAACAATGGATCCGTCTGGCTCTGATGCCCGAAGAGAAGAGTGATGTTTTCGACCCATCCGTCATTGTGGTTACGGCGGCAAACGGAAAGGTGCTTCGTCTGGATGAATTGGTGAAGGTGACCCGTGTGGAGGAAGAACCGCAAAGCTACTACCGGATAAATGGGTTAAATTCCATTTACTTGTCTGTAACGGCGGAGGAAACAGCTAATCAGTTGCAACTCAGCAAGTCGGTTATGGCAGAGATGGAAGCGATAGAACAACTTCTGCCTGCCGGTTATGAGGTACATACCAGCTATGATGCCACCGAATTCATTCGCGAAGAGTTGGATAAGATTTATTTCCGCACAGGCTTGACGGTGCTTATCCTATTGATATTCGTATGGATTATTACCCTGAACCTGAAATACTTGTTCTTGATTGTAACGAGTTTGGCTGTGAACATTTCGGTGGCATTGATATTCTACTACTTTTTTAATTTGGAGATGCAACTCTATTCACTGGCGGGTATTACGGTTTCTCTGAACTTGGTGATAGACAGTACGATTGTTATGACCGACCATATTCTGCACCGGCGTAATTTGAAGGCATTTATGTCTGTGCTGGCGGCAACGCTTACCACGATGGGCGCATTGGTCATTATCTTCTTCCTAGACGAGAAGATACGGCTAAACTTACAGGATTTTGCGGCTGTGGTCATTATCAATCTGGCTGTGTCGTTGCTGGTGGCATTGTTCTTTGTGCCTGCAATGATCGAAAAGATTGGGCTGAGAAAGGGGAGAACGATAAAGAAAGGGAAAAAAGAATGCGTCTTTTCCACTGGCTGCGTCTGCGCCGGGTGACGGTATATTTCACTCGTTTCTATGCGATGCTTATTCGTTTTCTTTGCCGTTGGCGATGGGCTGTATGTCTGTTGCTTGTACTGGGTTTCGGCTTGCCCGTCTTCTTGCTGCCGGAGAAGTTGGAGGGTGAAGGACGCTGGGTGGATTTATATAATAAGACTCTGGGTTCGTCTACCTACAAGGAAACGGTGAAACCGATTGTAGATGAGACTTTGGGGGGAAGCCTACGCTTGTTCGTACAGAAAGTTTATGAGGGAAGTTACTTTATCCGAAACGAAGAAGTTGTGTTGTACGCCAATGCCAATTTGCCCAACGGAAGTACTCTTGAACAGATGAATACCTTGATGAAGCGTATGGAGACGTACCTCAGCGAATTTAAGGAAATTAAGCAATTCCATACTCCCATCGGCAGTGCCAGGCGGGGAAGCATCCAGGTCTATTTTAAGAAAGAATATCAGGATAGCGGTTTTCCCTATATCCTGAAAGCTAATATCATTAGTAAGGCGTTGGAGCTTGGCGGGGGTAGCTGGGACGTTTACGGATTGCAGGATCAGGGGTTCAGCAATGACGTGCGCGAGAATGCGGGTTCCTATTGCATCAAGATGTATGGCTACAATTATGATGAACTCTATGAGTGGGCGGAGAAATTGAAAGCTAAGTTGTTGGGCCATCGCCGCATCAAGGAAGTTCTTATTAACTCGGAGTTTTCGTGGTGGAAGGATGATTATCAGGAATTCTACTTCAACCTGAACAAAGAACGTATGGCACAGGAAAATATCTATCCGCAACAGCTCTTTGCGGCTATCAAGCCTATCTTCGGAAAAAATATGGATGTGGGGTCGGTGGTTATGGAAGACGGTACGGAGAAGATAAGGCTCTCTTCCCGCCAATCTCATGAATACGATATATGGGCGATGCAGTTCTTTCCGTATGGGGTAGGCAGTGATAACTATTATAAGCTTTCCGAACTGGCAACGGTGGAGAAAGGGCAGATGCCTCAGGAAATAGTCAAAGAAAATCAGCAATACCGTCTTTGCCTGCAATACGAATATATCGGTTCGAACGAGATGGGACATAAGATGCAGGAACGTGATCTGGAAGAATTTAATACCGTTTTGCCTATGGGCTATACGGCGGAGTCGGATAGCAATTCCTGGTCGTGGGAAAAGAAAGATAACAAGCAATATCTGCTTCTGTTGGTAGTCATCGCCATTATCTTCTTTACGACAAGCGTTCTGTTTAACTCCCTAAAACAGCCTCTGGCTATTATCTTCGTCATTCCGGTGTCCTACATCGGGGTGTTCCTCACCTTCTATTGGTTCAGGCTGAATTTTGATCAAGGTGGTTTTGCTTCGTTTGTATTGCTGTGTGGCATTACGGTCAATGCCAGCATCTATATCCTGAACGAATATAATAGTATCCGCCGTCGTTTCCCCCCGTCTTTCGGCGCTTCGTGCCTATACAAAAGCCTGGAATGCGAAGATTGTACCTATCTTTTTAACGGTGGTTTCCACGATATTAGGCTTTATACCGTTTATGGTAGGGACGGATAAAGAAGCGTTTTGGTTTCCATTGGCGGTTGGCGCTATAGGCGGTTTGGTGATGTCTGTCATCGGTATCTTTTTCTATCTGCCGGTATTTGTTTTGCGGAAACGCGACTTGAAAGCGGGAAAATGCGGAAATGTCCACTTCTGAGGGGCTTGAAGCGAAATATTCTTTTTGATAAGGTATTTGTAATTAGTGGATTATAGCTAATAAACTCTTGTCCACTCTCTTAGATCACTCCTTTTTACCTAGTTCGTACTTTCGCTCTGCATAAACAAACAGATAAATATGGAAAGTACAAAGAGCACCTTTGATGAGTTATTGTGCCAATCTCTTTTATTGTTTCGTCAATCTCGGTTTTATGATCACTGTCAGGAATCCGAAATAGAAGCATATCAATTGCTGGAAAAAGCTAAGTTGATAATGAGTCAGACGAAAAGCTGTATTGAGATGGCTAAATGGGGATGCGCATGGGAATGCCTTTCTCAAAAGTTTTATATTGATAGTGACACGGAGCGAGTGTTGGAGATGATAGATGCAACATTGATTGCTTCTTGGAAAAAAACAGAAATCTCTTGCCTGGATGTTTACTCCGCTTACTTGTAGCTGGGATATTATTTCCTGCTACGTTTTAGAAGTAGAAACTCCTGCTGCCATACTCGCTGTAAGAAGATGATGTCCGAATTATTATCTTATTTGATAGAATTTTTTCATGAGTTTAATAATAAATCTGCATCGGAGGATATTTCATCTCTTCTCCCGGCAGACGTTTGGGGAGAAACTATTTGTTGGGCAGAGCTAGTTCATGATGCCTGCTTTTGTGAGAAACAATCTTCTGTGCTCTTAAGGTAACTTTATGACCTGAAAACAAAGAATCTCCCACAAAATGAGACTAAACAGGATGTTTTACTTCGTTATATTCTGGATTTTTATTGTTTTTGATAAATCATGCATTGCTTTTTCTTATTTCGCTTTACAACTTGTTAGGATATTGGTATCTTTGAGAGTTCAATGCATGATTAATTAAAAATGAGAAAGTTACTATTCAAAGGGATATTGATTTGCGGGTTTTTTACTGTGTCTTGTACTCAAAAGGCCCCGTTAGGTTTTTTTGATAAAGTAGAAAGGTATATGGACATATACCCGGATAGTGCTTTGTTGTTATTAAGGCAATTGGCACATCCGGGAAAGCTGGAAGGGAAACAAAGCGCCGAATATGCACTATTGTTGACACAGGCGAGAGATAAAAATTATCTGGATAGTTTGCAGTCCGACTCATTAATAAAGGTGGCGATAGATTATTATCAAAAGCTTCCAGATAAGGTGAAAGCAGGGAAAGCGCTCTTTTATTATGGAAAGATGATGGCATTGAGGGATGAACCGAAGATTGCTATGCAGGCGTATTTAGATGCTTTAGCCGTATTGGAGAAAACGAAGGAATACAAGATGCAGGCGCTATTGCAGGAATATATAGGCTATCTAAATTATGACCGAGATATGTATGAGGAGGCGATTGACAGTTATCGGAAATCCATATACTATAGTGAGAAAGTAAAAGATACGCTAAAAGTTGCATATTGGTATCGTAATATAGCTCATGTTAGCTTGGCCAGACAGAATTATGATAGTGCGCAATGGTATGCTAAACAAGGACTTGCCTTATTGAAAGAGAATAATGCATCAGAGGTTTTGCCTTCGCTATTGCAAATTTTAGGGCTTGTAGAAAGGGCTAAAGGAGATTATCATAATGCCATTGATTATTTTAAAGCAGCTATAGAATATGAAAAGATACACAATACTGTTAGTCATTATTATTTGTCGCTAGGGAGTATATACATGCAAATAGGACAGTTAGAGAAAGCGAAAGAATGTTTTCGACAAGAAATAAACTCTGATCAGCCATATACGCAGGCGGGGGCCTATGATTATCTTTATATGTTAGAGAAAAAAAAGAGAAAATTATGCGGAGGCTCTTTTTTATAAAGAAAAGTCAGATTCATTATTAGAAATTACTCATAACGAAGATTTAAGAAACCAGATTTTGATTCTGCAACGAAAATATGAGCGTGATAAATTGATAATGGATAAAAAAGAATTGGCTAAAGATAAGCAAATCCAATTGTATCTTTTGCTATTAGTTATTTTATTGATTGTAATTTTTGATGGTGTTTCTCTTCTATTGGTGAAGAAAATATATAGGGATCATTTTAAAAAGAACCTTAAGATTATTAAAGAGAATGAAGAGATAATTAATCAATACGCTTATCAACTAAAAGAGTTGAAACTAAAGGAAAATCAGACTATTGAGAGTAGCAAAGAGAAGATAGGAAAGCTTAACCAGAAGATTTTATTATTGGCTAATGAGAATAGGGAAATTCGTGAGAATATTTGTGTGAATGCAGTTTTCCTTTTAGATCAATTAAAGAAAAATGCGTTGATTGTGAAACGGATGAGTAAGAATGAAAAGTCACAGATTTTTGAGTATGTTGATTTATTGTTTGGGAATTATGTGTCTCGTTTAAGGAAGGAATATGAATTAACTGAGAATAATATAATGTTGGCTACTTTACTTAAAATTGGTTTTTCTTCTAAAGAGTTGATGTTTGTATTGGATTGTGAAATGAACTCGGTTTTCAAGATGAAACAGAGGTTGAAGGATAAGTTGCATTTATGTAATAAAGATAGTTTAGAAGAATTCATTGCCTTGTATTGATCCTTCTTGGGTGAATTTGTCCACTTTAATACTTATTTTCTATCTAATAATTTGTTGTTATATAGGTAATTAACTGGGTTTTGGATTGTCCACCATTGTTTTGTGTTTATAATTGATTTTGTGGGCTACCTTTGCAACAAAAACAAGAAAAACATGAAACGGAATTTATTTTTTTGGTTTATTAATCGGAGTGTGTTTGTTGTCAGTAGACGTGGCAAAAGTTAATGCGAATGTCTCAGCTGTAGGTAGTGAATTAACATTGTTCAGTAATGGTGAACCTTTTGATATTCCCAGAGGTTCCCAAAAAGGCTCACGTTCTATTATGCCGTCAATTCCTATTGAGGCTTATGTAGGCGATAATATGCTTGAATTGGATTTTATGGCACCTATTGGAGATATAGAAGTCACTATTTCCCGGAATGGGCGTGCAGTATATTCATCCACTGAAACAATTTCAATGCCAATATCAAAAGTTATTCAGTTATCCCATATGTCGGGTAACTTTTTATTAGAAATAAAGGGTGCTAATGGCGCCTATGCCTATGCTCAATTTAAAGTTGGATCAAACAGAAGGTAATGATATCCTGAGTTAACCTGAATTAACCTGAATTTAACCTAAACCAATAAAGCCCTGTAAATATTAAGGTAAGATGGCGGCAATGATGAATTGCTGCCATCTTTTTTATCCCTTATCCAAATATTCTTTTTTGAACATGTCGACAAAAAGGAAGAACAGGGAAAGCAGCAACGGGCCGAAAATAACACCCATAAACCCGAAGAGGGGAAGGCCTATGACTACTCCGAAGATGGTGATAAGCGGATGGATATCCGCCATCTTCTTTTGAATAATAAAGCGTATCAGATTATCGAGCTGTGAAATGACAATTACTCCAAAGATTGCTAATCCGATAGCTTGTTCCCAGTTGCCAATCAGCGCCATATAAATAGAGATAGGTATCCATACCAATGCTGTTCCCAGCATAGGCACTATACTGGCCACTCCTGTGAGAAATCCTACTAACAGAATATTCGGAGCTCCGAAAATCCAATAGCCTATCATGGCTACCCCTCCCTGTATAATTGCCAGAAAAGGGATGCCAATTGCATTGGAGCAAACTATCATGTTGATTTCATGTATTACGTCTTGTGTATTCGCTTTGTTGAAAGGAAGAATTTCATTGATATATTGTTCCATTTTCTTGCCGCCTATCAGCATGAAGTAAAGCACAAATACCAACACAAGGAGGTTGACGGTAAAGCTACTGACACTGCTCATTAAAGTCTGCCCTATGCTTGGAAGAGTAGATATGAAGAATGAAATTGTATCTTTTCCCAGGATATTATAGCCGGTTTTGGCTTTGATAATATTGGCAGCCTGTTCAAGTGGGGCAATAATAGCCTGAGGATCAAGATTGATACTCTGTAGATTAATGATAGTCAGCCATACCACCAGCGCCAAGGGAACGAGAAAGCATAAAATAGATTCTGCCGTAATAAGGGTGGCAGCTATGCTTCGTCTCATTTTTCGCTTCACAGACAGGTAAATCATCTGCTTCCTGACGAGAATATAGATAGTCAAGGCTCCTAACAATCCACCCAGAAAGGGAGTGATTTCCTTGCAAATAATAATTCCTAATCCAATGGTAATAGCGATTAATGAATATTTCCAGTATTGTTCCTTTGTACTCATAAGGTTACTGTTTCTTTTATAGAAGAAACATTACAAGACCGGAAATGTTTTCTCAAGCGTGATATTAAATATTAATTACCCTTCATCCAACCAGCCTTTTCCCTGACGGACGATTTCAGCCTCTCCGCTTGTACAGTCTACCACAGTAGAGCCTTCCACTCCGCCAAGACCGCCGTCAATGATTAAATCGACAATACTATCGAATTTCTCATCAATCAGTTCGGGGTCTGTGCAATATTCAATGTCTTCATCCTCTTCGTGGGGAAGCGTGCTTGTCATGATAGGAGTATCCAGCAGGCGGGCTATTTCCTGAATAATCGGATTGTCCGGCATACGGATGCCGACTTCCTTGCGGTTGCGGAAGATTTTCGGCAGACGGGTCGTACCGTTTAAGATGAACGTGAAAGCTCCGGGCAGATTGCGTTTCATCAGTTTGAACGTATTGTTGTCCACCTTGGCATATTCGCTAATGCTGCTCAGGTCGTAGCAGATGATGGAAAGATTGTTCTTTTTCGGGTCAATCTCTTTCAGGCGGCAGATACGTTCGATAGCACGTTCTTTTAATCCGTGGCAACCGATGGCATACATGGTATCGGTGGGATAGATGATGATGCCACCGTCATTCAGGATGTCGATTACCTGTTGCAAATCTGCCGGATTGTTGTTTTTCTCGTAAAGTTTCAGGAGCATGGCCGGATGGTTTTAAAGTTATCTATTAAGCATTTCCTTCTCTAATTTCTTAATCTTTTTCCAAGCTTCCTTAAACTTGGGACAGAGCGTGACCGCCTTGTTGTAGTTCTTCATTGCCGCCTCTCTCATATCCAGTTTGAGACATTCGTCTCCCATCTGGATGTATTCGCGGGCATACTTCACCAACGCTTTTTCTTTCTCCAATGCTGCTTGTTTCAGAGCCTTGTTTTCCTCCTTCAACTGATTGATGATGTTCAGTTTCTTACGGATAAGGCGTTGCACCACCGGCTTCTCAATGTCATAGCGGGAATGGATGGCCTTGAAGAACTCGTTCAGGAAAGTATCGAAATCCCCATTGTCAAAGGCATTGGCGGCAGCAGCATACTGCACGTCAGCCTGCGCCTGCTTCAGCGCTTTGTCGATAGCCTGACGGTTGTTGAAGCGTTCGGCAAAGCTCACGATTTCCGGACGTACGAATACGTCTGCACGGCTGATGGACTTTTTCAACTGTATTCCTTCCAGCGACGTGCAACGGCTCAATGCCACGTAAGCCTGTCCGCCGGCAAACACACCACCGGTGAAATCGATAACTACGCGGCTGAATGTCAGTCCCTAACTCTTGTGCACGGTGATGGCCCATGCCAGCCGTATGGGATATTGGGTGAAAGTGCCCAATTCTTCTTCCTCGATCTGTTTCTTCGCTTCATTATACTTATAGCGGATGTTCCGCCATGACTCCCGCTTCACGTCACACTCCTTGCCGTCGTCGGTGATGACATACAGCGTCTCTTCCAATGGGTCGAAGCCGCTGATAATGCCGATAGTTCCATTCACCCAGCGCCGGTCGAAGTCGTTCTTGATAAAAATGATTTGTGCACCCGGCTTCAGCACCAGTTCCTGCGAGGTGGGCAGGCTGCTTTCGGGAAAGTCACCGTTGATTTCGCCGTGGAAAGTCACCGGGTCGCCGGGAAGTTCAGCCAGTTTTTTATCGTTGATGTGGTCCACATTGTCGCGGCGGGTGGCGAGAGTGATGTACATGTCCGCTTCCGACTGCTCTACCTGCGTGCCGTAGCAGGTGTTGAGCAATTGCAAGTCGGCAGCTCCGGCGGTGTTGTTACGGATATGGTCGAGTACGCTCACAAATGCCTTGTCCGTTTGTCGATACACCTTTTGCAACTCCACGGATACCAGGTCTATCTGACTGAATACTCTTGCCGAGAAAAAGTAAGGAGTGGGATAGAAGCGGTTCAGAATTTCGCGTTCATCCCCTTTCGCTACCGGTTCCAACTGGAATACGTCTCCCACCAGCAAAATCTGTTTGCCGCCGAACGGTTCACGCAGATTTCTGGAATATACCCGCAAGATACGGTCTACTGCATCGATAATGTCCGCCCGCACCATTGAAATCTCGTCGATAATGACAAGTTCCAACTCTTCGAGCAACTTGCGATGAGGCTTGGTGTATTTAAAGAACTCATGGATGCGCCCCCGTTGCAGACTGAAGTTGGGGTCATCGGGCAGGAGAGGGTAGAACGGCAGTTTGAAGAAACTGTGCAGCGTGCTTCCGCCTGCGTTAATCGCCGCAATCCCCGTGGGCGCCAGCACTACATGTTTCTTTTTCGTATTCTCGCAGATGTAACGCAGAAAAGTCGATTTGCCCGTACCCGCCTTCCCCGTCAGGAAAACAGACTGGCTGGTGTACTGAATGAGGTTCAAAGCGTCTTGAAACTCCTTGTTCTGAGTATCGGGTACGAAGGACACTATTTTAGGTATTAAGTATTAGGTATTAAGTATTACTTCTCAATTATTCCAAAGTGTTTCAGGGCGTTGGCTATACCATTGTCGTCCACGCTCGTTGTCACATAGTTGGCTGCGGCTTTTACTTCATCGCTGGCATTACCCATAGCAATTCCGATGCCGGCATGGCGCAGCATACTGATGTTGTTGCCGCCGTCACCGAAAGCCATTGTTTCGTCCAGCCGGATGCCGAAGTGACGGATGATTTCGTCAATGCCTTTCTGCTTGGTATTTCCTTGGGCGGTGACATCGGCAAAAGCCGGATACCAGCGTCCTATTTCGCAGTGGGGGATGGAAGGAAACACCTCCTTTTCCTCTTCTTCGGTAATGAAAGGTGTCATCTGGAAGACTTCTTTTCCCAGGATAGCCTCTTCCGGAGTCTTGGCAGGTATGACATCCACTTTCAGGAAGTCGTGGAAAATCTGTTTCACCAGTTCGTTGGGCTGGCAGACGCATATATCATGCTCGCCCACCACGATGCACGGGATATTCCTTCCGGTACAGAAACCCATCAGCGCCTGTACGTCGGCAGCCGGAATGGCACTTTTATAAATTACCTCTTCACCGACAAAACAGTATCCGCCGTTCATTGTTATATAGCCGTCTATCAGGTCATGCTCCTGCAAGGCGGAAAGGTTATTGATGATAACTCCGGGACGTCCGGTGGCGATGAATATCTGTATGCCTTTGGCTTTGGCGGCAATCAGTGCTTCCAGGGTGGAGCGGGGAATTTCATGTGTTTCGAAGTTCACCAAAGTGCCGTCAATGTCAAAAAACAGGGCTTTAATTATATAATCGCTTTATTAACTTGTGCGCAAAAATACTCAAAAAGAGAAGAATTTCGTACTTTTGTACGCAAATTAAATAAAAAAAGAAACAATGAGAAGACACTCTTTTAAGGATTGGATGATAGCCGTGCGCCCGTGGTCGTTTCCGGCTTCGGCCATGCCGGTGGTAGTGACGCTGGCATACCTGTTTTGGATGAAGGAAGACATAAACTGGGTGAACGGTGTGTGGGCACTGCTGAATATCATTGTATTCCATGCTGCCGGAAATACGTGGAGCGATTATTTCGACCATAAGCGTGGGGTGGATGAGAAAGATACTTTCGGAGCAAAAACATTGACAGACGGTATGTTCACTCCCGGAGAAATATACCGGCTGTCGCTCGTGTTGTTGGGAGTGGCTCTTGTTGCCGGGGCGGGCTTGCTGTGGCGCACCGGATTACCGTTGCTATATATCGGACTGGGTGGTGCGGCATGTTCCTTGCTCTATCCTCCGTTGAAGTATCGTGCGCTGGGCGATGTGGTTATATTCCTGTCCTACGCCTTTCTGCCTACGCTGGGCACGGCCTATGTCGCTACCGGATTTATCAATTGGGAGGTGCTGTGGGTAGCTGTTCCGGTAGGACTGATTACGGTGGCTATTTTGCACGCCAACAACACACGGGATATGCAGACCGATACACGTGCCGGCATTCAAACCTTGGCGATGGAACTGGGTGGAAAAACCTCCGTATTCCTTTACTGTATCGAGGTGTTGTTCCCTTTCGGGTGGATTGCAGGCTGTGCTGCCACCGGAACATTTCCGTGGTGGACGCTGTTGATTTTGCTGACATTGCTACCAGCCGCGGGCAATGTCCGTGTCATGTCGCACTTTCCTGCAAAGGGAGTTGCCGCTATCGCCAATCTGGATGAAATGACGGCAAAGCTGCAACTGCTGTTTAGCCTGGTGCTTGCTTTGTCGTTCGTAATGGCCGGTTGGTTGTCATGAAAAGAGTGCACTATACCATCTGGCTGGCATTTGTGCTGTGGACTATCATGTTTTCACCGTTCACGGCTCCGTATGTCAACTTCTGGTGGATGATGACCGGTTCTGCTCTAACTTTGTCGGTGCTTGCCACCTTGTTTCGTCCCGGTTGGTGGCGGGAGGTGAAGTGGAGCCTTTCCAATATTCTGTTGGGCATCGGCATTGCTGCTGTGCTGTGGGGCATCTTCTGGGTGGGCGACAAAGTTTCCGTCTGGATGTTCGACTTTGCCCGTCCGCAGGTCAATTCCATCTATGGGATGAAGGAGGGTGAGTCTCCCTGGCTGCTGGCAATCCTGATGTTAGTGCTGATAGGGCCTGCCGAAGAAGTCTTCTGGCGCGGATACGTGCAACGCACCATTTCCGAGCATTGGAAGGATGCCAATATGGGGGCGGTGGTGACTACGGCTATTTATGCGCTGGTACATGCCGGCTCGTGTAATTTTATGTTGATTATGGCTGCGTTGGTGGCCGGAGCGGTGTGGGGAGCACTCTACCGTTTCTTTCTCAACCGGTTTGCTGCAATTATTCTGTCTCATTCTCTTTGGGATGTGGCAGTCTTTATATTTTTTCCGATATAATGGTTTCACCACAGAGGATACAGAGTCTCACGGAGTTTAAAGAAAAAATAAAGAAACGCAGATTAACGCAAATTCACGCAGATTATTTATTCTATGAATTTTACTTTGCGAAAATCTGCGTTAATTTGCGTTTTAATAAGAACAATCCGTATGAAGTACAATTTTGATGAAGTAATAGAACGCCGTGGCACCGACTCCGTGAAGTGGGATGGCGTGAAGAATGTGTGGGGACGCGATGATTTGCTCCCCATGTGGGTGGCAGATATGGACTTCCGCACTCCGCCCTTTGTGATAAACGCCCTGCGTGAGCGCCTCGAACACGAGGTACTAGGCTATACCTTTGCTTGCGAAGAATGGTACACCTCCATTTGCAGTTGGCTGCACCGCCGCCATCAGTGGGATATCACCCGCGAGATGCTTACCTTTGTGCCCGGCATTGTTCGCGGTCAGGCATTTGCTTTGCAATGCTTCACCCGTCCCGGCGACAAGGTAATGGTGATGACACCGGTCTATCATCATTTCTTCCTGGTGACGGAACGCTTGGGGCGCGAAGTCGTTTATTCTCCGCTCGAACTGAAGGAGGGGAAGTATCAGATTGATTTCCATCGCTTTGCCCAAGACATCCGAGGCTGTAAGGCACTCATCCTTTGCAATCCCCATAATCCCGGCGGACGGGTGTGGACGGTGGAGGAACTGCGCCGGATAGCAGACATCTGCCAGGAGAACAACGTCCTTGTCATCTCCGACGAGATACATGCCGACCTGACCTTGCCTCCCTACAAACATCATCCATTTGCCACCGTCTCCGATGCCGCCGCACAAGTCTCCCTTACCTTTATGGCCCCCAGCAAGGCTTTCAACATGCCGGGATTGGGCAGTTCGTATGCCATCACGGTCAATGAGGATATCCGCCACCGTTTTCAGACATTTATGGAAGCGGGCGAGTTCAGCGAAGGGCATTTGCTGGCATATATCGGTGCCGCTGCCGCCTATACGCATGGCGAGAAATGGCTGACACAGATGCTCGACTATATAAAAGGTAACATCAACTTTACGGAAAACTTCCTGAAAGAACACGTCCCGGGCATCGGCATGATACGTCCGCAGGCCTCCTACCTCATTTTCCTCGATTGCCGTGCATTGGGGCTGACGCAGGAGAAGCTGAACGAACTCTTTACCGACAAAACCCATCTGGCACTGAATGACGGAACGATGTTCGGCCAGCCGGGCGAAGGTTTTATGCGGCTGAACATCGGCTGTCCGCGCTCTGTGCTGGAGAAAGCACTGCGACAGTTGGCTGCCGCACTCGCATAGTTTAAGAA
The DNA here is from genome assembly GCA_021203515.1 of Bacteroides sp. GTDB lineage: Bacteria > Bacteroidota > Bacteroidia > Bacteroidales > Bacteroidaceae > Bacteroides. The sequence continues at coordinate 22,927 of JAJQAY010000008.1, forward strand.
AGAAAGATACGAATATCTATTCGTCCCCCTATAAGGAACTTTTCGTCCGGCTATGGTGAACAATTCGTTTAACTATAGCCGGACGAATTAATCTTCGCATTTCCCCCCCCCTTTAACCTTCTCTCCTTTATTCTTTAACCTTCGTAAACAGCCTGCATACACCATGTGACGAGCTTTCTTCTACTCAATCGGCCTAAATTTATCCGTTAAACACTCATACCTAATACCTAATACTTAATACCTCACACTCATACCTATTAGTAGTTATTCCCCTTTTCGTTATACTCTGTTTTAGGTATTGTTACCTTTTTTAACGACCGCTGCCTTTGTCCCAACAAAATTTAAGATAAAAGATGAGAAAACTAACGAGTTTTTTAGTGTTGTGTTTTCTGCTGTCAGTGAATACTTTATGGGCTGTCGAACCAGAGAAGACAGCCGCTGCGGCAGATGTTGAGAAGGCAAAAGGGAATGTAACGACAGACGACTATCAGAAGTTCCGTTTCGGTGGATACGGTGAAATGGTAGCCAGTTTTAAGGATTACGGTATCAATAGATTTAGTGGTCCGACAGGCAATACGAAAGACAATCGCAACACGATTGCTATTCCTCGTTTTGTTCTTGCCCTTGACTATAAATTTAGTCCTAAATGGATTTTGGGAGCTGAAATCGAATTTGAGTCTGGGGGTGTAGGTATAGAAACCGAGCTTGAAAGTTCGGAAAACGGAGAGTATGAAACTGAAATGGAAAAAGTGGGAGAGGTCGCTCTCGAACAATTCCATATAACCCGGTTGATAGACCGTGCTTTCAATCTCCGGGCAGGACATATGATTGTTCCCGTCGGATTGACAAACTCTCATCACGAACCTATCAATTTCTTTGGAACCTATCGCCCCGAAGGAGAAACAACGATCATTCCTTCCACCTGGCATGAAACGGGTGTGGCTGCTTTCGGTACGTTTGGACGCGGGTATTCGACATTCGACTATCAAGCTATAGTGGTTACCGGTCTGAATGCCGATGGTTTCGGACGTGATTATTGGGTGAGTGGAGACAAGCAGGGATTATTTGAAGTGGATAATTTTACGTCTCCTGCCTATGTTGCCCGGTTGGATTACAGAGGCGTTCCGGGTTTGCGCGTAGGTGCATCTCTCTATTACTGCCACGATGTTACGGCAAATACGGACAAACGGTATAAATATTCCAGTGTCGGTCAGTCTGCCGTGACAATCTACTCGGTGGATGCGCAATATCGGAACAAGTATGTGACGGCTCTTGCCAATGTCATCTCCGGAACGGTGGACAATGCCAATGAAATAGGTGATGTTTCCCTTTCCAATACCTCAAGCTATTATCATGGCGCCATGAGAAATGTGGCCAAGGAGGCTCTTTGCTATGGCGCGGAAGCCGGTGTCAATCTGAGTGCTTTTTCCCCGGAAAGAATTGCCCGGTCATCTATCCGTATACCCGCTATGACTATTTCAATCCTCAAGAGAAAGGAGACGGAGCATATACGGTGGAGAGGCGATGCCAGGTGAGCAAGTGATCGGTTGGCGTTAACTGGTTTGCGTTGCCCAATCTGGTAGTGAAGGCAGGCTATGCAACCCGGCAGATAGGGACCGATAAAGTCTTTGGAGAGGGGAAATATAATAGCGAGAATGAATTTTCGATAGGCATCGCTTATGTCGGTTGGTTTATCAAAAAATAGGTGTAATAATAACTATAATGTTTAGAGAAATGAGAAAAAGTATGTTTTTTGCAGCAGCCCTTGCTTTGGGGCTGTCGTTCGCCGCAACGTCTTGCAGCGATGATGAAAAAGGAAGCGAGTATACGCAGATTGCCAATCTTGATTATTCGGCCGAGAATGCGGATAATCGGGGCAAGTATATGGTACAAGTTACACAGCGTTTGAGAAAAGATGCATCCGATCTTTATGATGATTGGAACACATCGTATAATGGAGGACGGTCTTATGCCACTTTATTCAAGAACCACGGTTCTGAGGGCAATACTTTCGGGAAATATTCAGAGTGTATTCAGCAACTGATTGAAGGCTGCTGGGACATTGCCAATGAGGTGGGAACAGCAAAGATTGGTGACCCGTACGACTTATATGTAAGCGGACAACAAGAACGGGCTTTGTATGCTGTGGAGTCTTGGTATAGTTGGCACTCTCGTGAAGATTATCGCAATAATATCTATTCCATCCGTAATGCTTATTATGGTTCTCGCAATGGAGAAATCAGTGAAAAATCTCTCTCCAAAGCTCTTGCAACAGCTAATCCTACTTTGGATACGAAAGTGAAGGCTGCCATCCAGAAAGCTGCCGAGAAAATTTGGGCAATACCTTCTCCTTCCCGTAACAATATTGTCAGCACTGAAGCGAGAGAGGCTACAAGAGCTTGTACGGAATTGGCCGATATCTTGAAAACCGAGTTAATTCCGGCAGCTACGGCTTTGTCCGAAGCTGTACTTAAACCCGTTGTGGAGAATTACGTAGATATAGTAGTGTTGCCTACTTATGCCGATTTGAAACAAGGAAATTCAGAACTTTATGATGCTGTTGTTGCTTTCCAAAAAGCACCATCACAAACAACGATGGATGCATGTGCCAAAGCATGGCTGAATGCTCGTGAACCGTGGGAACCAGTGAGGCATTCTTGTTCGGTCCGGTAGCTGATAAGGGACTTGATCCGAATATGGATAGTTGGCCTTTGGATCAGGCAGGTATTGTTCAGGTTTTGGTTAAAGGTGATTTCAGTGGCTTGGATTGGTCGGGAGATTACGATGAAGACGATGACAATATTGCTAAAGTCCAGTCCTTACGCGGTTTTCACACGTTGGAATTTCTGGTCTTCAAAGATGGTAATGCTCGTGTAATCAAGTAATTTGCTTGTACATTTATTTCTTTTGTATCTTTAAAACTATAAATAATGACTGGCTCTTTAAAATATTCTTTTCTCCTTTTAGGTTTACTGGCGTTGGGTGCTTGCGATGACGATGGCATTGATGTTCAGGATATAGAGGTGCCTTCCGGTTATGCTTTGTCAGCCGGGGCATCGACTAACTTTTTGAATTCTACCATTGCGTATGATACGCCGTCCGATTGGATAACGGGGATATATGACAGTCGTTTTACCCGTGGTGATAACCTTTATGATGATGTCCGCACCAGTGGCAATGGCATGGGCGGTGGCCTGGGTCCGGTTTATGCAGGGTATTCATGTGGCAGCTGCCGCCGTAATGCCGGTCGCACAAAGCCCACTCTTTGGAGTGAGGGCGGCTCGGGCAGTACGGGCTTTTCTTTCATGTTGGTTTACATTACCCGTAAGAATGGTTCTTTCTTCGCCAATTATGGCCGTGTGCTTCACGACCAGGCTATCTATGGCGTAAAGGCGGAAGGAAAATTGAAGGTAGAATATACAAAGCAGAAGTTCACATTTCCTGACGGAGAAGAGTATGAGCTTTGCAAGCCTACCTATACGATAACCGATTGGTATGCGGAGGAAATAAAGCCTGAAGACTTGTTCTGTACGGTACGTATTCCCTTGCGCCATGTCGGTATGGGACAGATGATGGCTCTCGACCCGAAAGAGATTGAGGCTCTTGCGGCCAAAGGCAATTATCCGGAATATGGCATCAACGGCCGTTGCAACTATATCACCGAAAAGGGCGTGAAAAGTCTGGGCTTGTCCGCCAATAAGGCACAACATGCCGACCTGACGGTAGAGTTGGGCTTTTCCAGTGACATGGGTGTCACAAACAGCCGTTATCCGGAAGAAATCTGCGAAGGTCAATCGCAAATGGATCAAGGCAGTATGATGGGCTTTCGTATGACCAGCTGGATGTTTCCGCCGAAGATATGGAGAATGTGGATTTGTATCTGCAAAGTCTCAGCGTTCCGGCACGTCGTAATGTGAATGACCCGCAAGTGATTAAGGGCGAACAGAAGTTTTATGAAGCGAAGTGCCACCTCTGCCACGTGACTACTCTCCATACTAAGCCGCGCGGAACTTCCTTGCTGATGGGGACGGGACTCCCATGGCTGGGAACCAGACTATCCATCCTTATTCCGACTATTTGCTTCACGATATGGGGTCGGAAATTATGGGAGTCGGCCTGAATGATAACTATGTAAGCGGCCTGGCTCGTGGAAACGAATGGCGTACGACTCCGTTGTGGGGTATCGGCCTTCAAGAAAAAGTGAACGGACATGCCTACTTCTTGCACGACGGATGTGCCCGCAACTACGTGGAAGCCATCATGTGGCACGGAGGAGAGGGCGAGGCTTCCAAAAATCTGTTCAAGAATATGGATAAGGAAGACCGCGATGCGCTGGTTGCTTTCCTGAAGTCTCTTTAAAACAACAATTAACAAGAAATAAGAAGTACATCTTACAATAAAAGTAATTATGAAGAAATTAATCATTTGGGTCGCACTGATTGTCATGCCGTTGGCTGCTATGACACAGCATGAAGAAGATACCGAAAACGGGGTTGTGTAGTTGGCAGGACGGGAAGGATTTACGATTTCCAGCAAGAAGGGCGATTTCGTTTTCAAACCTTATTTGTTGGTACAAACTACCGGAAACTTCAACTGGTATGATGACGAGGGCTTGGATAAAGCCTACAATCAGGGCAATATAGCTAATTCCGGTTTTGCGGTTCCTTATGCTGTTCTTGGTTTTACCGGTAAGGCCTACGATAAAGTTTCCTTTAATCTTTCTATCAATGCGGCTGCCAGCGGTGGCGCACTGTTACAGCAGGCATGGTTCGACGTGCAGTTCAAGAAGGAATTGTCTTTGCGTGTAGGAAAGTTCAAGACTCCGTTTTCGCACGCTTATCTGACTACATTGGGCGAGACCCTGCTTCCGCAATTACCCGTTTCATTGACTTCTTCCGTCATCATGCCTTATTCGCTGAATGCCGTAACGCCGAATATCGGTACCGGCTTTGACCTCGGTGTGGAACTGCACGGACTGGTCGGCGAAAAATTCGGTTATGAAGTGGGCTTGTTCAATGGAACCGGTATTTCGGTAAACACAGCTTCGAAGACAATGAGTGATGACTGGCACATTCCTTCCTTGCTCTATGCCGGACGCCTGACTTATATGCCTAAGGGTGTGATGCCCGCTACGCAAGGTAATCCCAACCGTTTGCACGAAGATAAGATTTTATTCGGCCTTTCGGGCTCTATCAACGTAGAGAGCGAAAACGAGAGCACCAATGATACTCGCGTGGGGTTGGAGTTTGCCATGATGAAGAATAAACTTTATCTGGCAGCCGAAGCCTATTACATGAATGTAGGCTTCACTAAACGCCAGAAGATTGATGAGTCGTATAATTATTTAGGCGGCTATGTGCAAGGTGGTTATTTCGTAGCTTCCCGCGTACAGTTGGCTGCACGCTATGATTTCTTTAACCGCAACGGAACGGGTGATGACGGTTTCCTGAATATGCCGGCGGTGGGTATGAATTATTTCTTCAAGGGGTGTAATTTGAAGTTGCAGGCCATGTATCAGTATGTAGCCCGGTGGGGACATGACACGCAACTCGACCGCGACAATGATAACTTAGGACTGGCTATTCACTCGGCTACTGTTTTGCTTCAGTACACATTCTAATTGATGAGTTCTATGAAGAAATATATTCTTTTCTGCTTGTTCTTTGGGCTATGTGCGCTTACATTTTCTTCGTGTGACGAGGGGCGCATATCCGAGAAAGAATTTGTAGTGACACGCGAAGGGCGTATCCTGAAATTGGTTGGAAAGGTTAGTGGTATTGGCAGTTGGCCGTCGAGTTATGATGTTGTGATAGCTGGTTTTGAAGAAGGAGACAAATATTCGGTTGTGTCCAAGCCTCTTCCTGTCAGCTCTGATGGAGCAGAACTGCAATTGGTCTTATCGGGCATTCCGGAAAACGTCAGTACTTTGAAATTGTGCGTAATCAACCGTTTGCGACGTAGCGTTGTCGATTTTCAGACACTGGATAAAGAGGCTATAAGTAGTGCTGCCACCGATACGATTATGATGGATGTGGGGACTCTTGATGTCAGTATGTATAGAGGCATTCAGGCCCAGGTGTTCGACCGAAGATGCATTGGATGTCACGGCAGTAGCACCGGGGCTGCGGCCGGTTTGTATCTGACGGAAGGAAGAAGTTATGGAAGTTTGGTGAATATACCTTCGGCCATCAATGGAGGCTATATGCGGGTGAAACCGGGAAATGCAAAAGAAAGCTATTTGCATTTGGTGCTGAACGAAGAAGGGCATGACTCTCATGGCCATCTGGACATTCTTTCCGCAGGACCGGAAAAGCTGACTTTGATTGATGAATGGATTAACAACGATGCCCGGCAGTAGTAGGGTGGATAACAACAGCAATAACAACTATTTTATGAACGACAAAAAGCAAGAAACCAACCAGACAGAGAATACTCAAACTGAAATCTTTAAATATAATGTATCCGATGGTGTCTCAGAATATCATGTGATAATTCATGCCACTCGCCCGGAAGATACCTACGAACAACAACTGAATGCGGTAGTCAATGCTTATTTCGCTTTGCTCGGAGGAGAATTGCACGGATCCGTTGCCGTCTTCAAGCGTTATTTCCTAAGCGATGCCGCCAACCAGGCGGACAGTTTGCTGGTACTGACTACCGAAAGTTCGGATTGCGCACTTTCCATTGTGGAGCAGGCGCCGCTGAACGGAACGAAGATTGCCCTGTGGGCATATCTGCAGACCGGTGTGCAGACGAAGGTGCTTCACAACGGACTGTTCGAGGTGGCGCATGGCGCCTACCGTCACCTTTGGGGCGGGAGTGTCTACAACCGTGCCGCCAATTCGGAGTATCAGACGCGCTTGTTGCTGAACGACTACGTGATGCAACTCATGGAGCAGGGCTGTACGTTGGCGGGCAACTGCATCCGTACCTGGTTCTTTGTGCAGAATGTGGACGTGAACTATGCCGGAGTGGTGAAGGCGCGCAACGAAGTGTTTGTCACCCAGAACCTGACGGAGAAGACGCACTGTATTTCGAGCACAGGTATCGGCGGACGCCATGCCGACCCGAAGGTGCTGGTGCAGATGGATACGTATGCCGTCAGCGGACTGAAGCCGGAACAAATTCATTTCCTCTATGCACCGACGCACCTGAACCCTACTTACGGGTATGGGGTCAGCTTTGAGCGTGGCACGGTTGTGGATTATGGCGATCGTCGCCAGGTATTTATTTCCGGCACGGCGAGCATCAACAATAAAGGAGAAGTGGTGTATCCCGGAGACATCCGCATGCAGACGGAACGGATGTGGGAGAATGTGGAGGCTCTGCTGAAAGAGGCGGACTGCACGTTCGATGATTTGGGACAAATGATTGTCTATCTGCGCGATACTGCGGACTATTTGGTCGTTAAGGAGATGTACGACAAGCGTTTTCCCGATACTCCCAAAGTGTTTGTGCATGCACCGGTATGCCGTCCGGGCTGGCTGATTGAAATGGAATGTATGGGAGTGAAAGCTCTTGAAAACAAAGACTATGCGCCCTTCTAAATAACTCATAACTCATAACTTGAAACGATTTCTCATAGCTGTATATGTCTGTCTTGTCTGCCTGCTTGCCGCAACAACATTTGTGGAGCAGGCATACGGGACGGAATTTGTGGAAAAGTATGTTTATCATACTGCTTGGTTTTCTTGTTTGTGGGGGCTTCTTGCCGCATTAACTGTCGGGGCATTTGCCCGGCATCGGTTGTGGCGGCATCTCCCGACGTTGTTGTTGCATGGCTCCTTCCTCGTGATTTTGGCGGGAGCCATGATTACGTTTCTGGGCGGCAAGAAGGGGTATGTCCATCTTACCGTGGGAAAAGACGTGAGTAGCTTTGTGGAGCAGGAAAGCCAATCGAAGATAGCTTTACCGTTCACGTTGCGTCTCGACAGTTTTCGCGTGGAATATTATCCCGGCACGGAAGCACCGGCCGATTATATCAGCTACATCCATGCATTGCCATCGGAACAAGGAGCGACTGCTACAGCCGAAACCGTCTCCATGAACCGCATATTTTCCCGGCAGGGATTCCGCTTCTATCAGTCTTCCTTCGATGAAGACCACCGGGGCAGTTGGCTGACGGTAAATTACGACCCGTGGGGCATCGGAATAACCTATGCCGGTTATCTGCTGCTCGGCATTTCCATTCTTGGTACGCTCTTCAGCCGTCGTGGAGAATTCCGCAGACTACTGAAGCATCCATTGCTGAGGAAGGGCGGAATGTTCTGTATGCTGTTGTGCGTGGCGGGAGTGATGCAGGCGGAGATGAGAACCCTTCCTGCGCTGGGGCGTAAGCAGGCGGACAGCCTGGCTTCCCGGCAAGTGATTTATCATGACCGGGTAGTACCCTTCAACACGCTTGCGCGCGATTTTGTGATGAAGCTGACCGGAAAAGCCTCTTATGACGGGCTGACTCCCGAACAAGTGCTCAGTGGGTGGTTGCTGCGTCCGGAGGTTTGGCAAGATGAGCCGATGATATATATCAAGAGTCCGGAACTGTGTCGCCTGCTGAAGCTGAAAACGTCCTATGCCTGCCTGACGGACTTATTTGACGGCAACCGGTATCGCTTGCAGGACTTCTGGCAGGGGAAGCAGGACCTCCACCGGAAGATGAGTCCGCTGGAAAAAGCCATCGTAGAGACGGACGAAAAGGTGGGTCTCATTCTGATGCTCCGGAACGGTACGCTCATTCGTCCCTTACCGAAAGACGGAAGTGTGAAGCCCTTGCCGGAAGGGAAGATACAAGCGGAACTGCTATACAACCGTATCCCTTTCAGCAAAATTCTGTTCATGTTCAACCTGGCACTCGGATTGCTGGCTTTCTTCCGTTTGCTGTATCGCGGTATGCGGCGTTCACCGATGCTGATGCCTTCTTCTTCGGCAGCGAGTTCTTCTCTGGCGGTTGCTTCTTCTCCGCATCGGGTGGACACGCTCTTTTCCGTTGCTCTCTACTTCGCTTTCCTTTGCCAGCTTTTCGGCTACGGGCTGCGTTGGTACATCGGCGGGCGCATTCCGTTGAGCAATGGATACGAAACGATGCAGTTCATGGCTTTGTGTACGCTTTTGCTGGCTTGTCTGTTCCGGCGGCGCTTCCCGTTTACGGTACCTTTCGGTTTTCTCCTTTCGGGCTTTGCGTTGCTGGTTTCTTATCTGGGGCAGATGAACCCGCAGATAACTCCTTTGATGCCGGTGCTTGTTTCGCCGTGGCTCAGCATGCATGTATCGTTGATCATGATGTCTTATGCACTGTTCGCCTTTATGATGCTGAACGGAGTATTGACTCTGTGCGTCCCCCGGCAGGGGCGGATGCTGATGCTCCTCAGCCGCTTGTTGCTCTATCCGGCAAACTTTTTTTCTTGGTGCGGGCATCTTCATGGGAGCCGTCTGGGCCAATGTCTCCTGGGGACGTTACTGGGCTTGGAACCCCAAAGAGGTGTGGGCATTGATTACGTTCCTTGTCTATGGGGTGGCGTTTCATGCACGCAGTCTGCGCGTGTTCCGCAGGCCCCGTTTCTTCCATATCTATATGATACTTGCTTTCCTCACCGTCCTGATGGCCTATTTCGGCGTGAATTACGCTCTGGGAGGCATGCACAGCTATGCCAACTCCTGACATGCAGCGTGGTCCTACCTATTTATAATGACTACCGTCCGTTATTATACCTAATTTGAGCGATTGCAGCATTGCTCCTGATACCCTATCTTTGCAACATCAGATTTAAAGAATGAATTAGTTAGTCATAATTACGTAACCACTTTTATGAAAATAAAAGGATCCCCGCCTCCCGATGAGACATCGTGAAGCGGGGATTTAAGTTTATTAAATGATAATTTATCGGGCCTAAGCCTGAAGGGCTTTCACCTACCTCTTGTAGGGGCAAAAGTTCCCCACCGGGGAACGGGTCGTTCCTCACCGGGGAACGGAAAGGAGGCTGTCGAGTTAAATGTCGCTTACCTTTGTTTTGATAGTAGGCGACTTCGGAAGGTTTTATATTAGTGAAAATTAAAGCGCTTAAAGAAAAGATAGGAATATCACAGTGTATCCTTGATGTCCTGCAACTCTACCAATTTATTCACGATTGCATAAATCGTAAGTCCGGCCGGAGAGTGGATTTGCAGTTTGCGGGCAATGTTGCGACGGTGGGTAATGACGGTGTGGATAGAAAGGAACAGCTTGTCGGCAATGATCTTGTTCGTCATCCCCTTCACTACGCAGGTGATGATTTCCTTCTCGCGCTGGCTGAGCGTCTCCTGCTCGTTATCCTTTTCTTCCTCCTCCTCGGTGTGGAGCAAATGGTTGACTTTGTTCGTAATGACCTCGGTATCGTCACAAATCGCAATGCTTTCGTCATACTCCTTCAATGCATTCGTATCAATGACGGAGCATACCAGGGCAACATACCTGATGCCGGACTTTCCATTGTCATTTTTGAAAGCGGGAAGATCGAACCAACCGCCGAAAGTGGGATTGATGATAACTATATCGGGGGTATGCAGATGGATGAAATTGCGCAAGGCCTCCGGTGAAGAAACTTCGATGGGGTGTATGTTCAGGTTCGGAATGCGTTTAAGTACTGCCGTAAGGCCACTCCGTATAATGACGGAGGTCTCTGCAACAACTATTTTCAAAGGAATATTATTGTTCATCTTTCAGTTTCTTTTCTATTTGCGCTACGGCGGGAACAAACATGTAATCTTCTACCTGACAATGGGAGGCGAGGTCTTGCTCGCAATTGAATATATCGAATAAAACAGCATTCAGGAGATTATTGTTTTCTTTTTCCGGATAGTATTTGATGATGATATTTTTCAGTTCTTTCAGCTTGGTGTCTATCTGGTTGTGCTTGCTGGCAAAGGTCGTGATGTTATAACCTTCGGATAGACGGCCTTGCAGCAGTTGGTCCACGTAGGTGAATACCGCCTCATTTTCGTACTCCATGTGGCGCCGCACCTCTTTGGCATACTCGTCGAAGAATTTCAGGATGAGGTAAGCCACATCATTGTCTTGTTCGGAGCAGTCGATGGCTTCGATGAGCTTGCGGCGTATGGCAGGCAGGTTGAAGTCGAGGAAATAGGAATGGGCACGCTTCAAGTAGTCCATGAGGGCGGAGATGGAGAATGAATGTTCGCCTCCGGTATAAGAATATTGCTCCTCACTGATGAAGTTGGCCACGGCGAGGAAGGTTTGGCAGTCCACGTTCTGGGCTTCGCAGACGTCTTTTACGTTCTTGTCTCCAAAACCTAGCGACAGGCCGAAGCGACTCATCACCATTAATAAGGAGTAATTGTCGCAGATGAGGTCGCTCATCTTGTCTGTTGCCCGATACTTATGTTGTTCACTCATTGCTGGTTGTCCTTTCTGTTGTATATTTCGGGAACAAAGTAACGGCTTTTCTTTGAGAACTGCAATCGCTATTAGTAGGTATTTTAGGCAAACTAAAATCTTTAGTTTACTTTAACTATATAAATTAGTTTATGAACTAAATTATTTAGTTCTTTGTAGCAAAGAAAGAAAATCATGAAAGGATTGACTGCTAAAGAAGAAGAAATCATGGGCTTTTTCTGGGAAAAAGACCCGCTGTTCGTAAAAGAGATGTTATCGTTTTACGACGACCCGAAGCCGCACTTCAACACGCTCTCCACGATTGTGCGCGGATTGGAGGAGAAAGGCTTTCTGAACCACAACACCTTTGGCAATACCTATCAGTATTATGCGATAGTGAGCGAGGAGGACTTCCGCAAGGGAACGTTGAGGAATGTGATTAGTAAATATTTCAATAACTCCTATCTCAATGCCGTGTCGTCGTTGGTGAAAGAGGAAGACATTTCGCTGGACGACTTGAAACAACTGATACAAGACGTGGAGAAAGGAAAACATAACCGCTAATTTTGAACCTTTATCATGGGCGCACTCTTTGTTTACATACTTAAATCATCTGTTTGCCTGGCGGCCTTCTACTTGTTCTACCGCCTCCTGCTGAGCCGCGAGACGTTTCATCGCTTCAACCGGATTGCCTTGCTGAGTATTCTTTTATTGTCTTGCCTGTTGCCTTTGTTGGAAGTCAGTGTGAAGCAGCAAACGGACGTGCAGCAGACCATGATGACGCTGGAGCAGTGGTTGTTGCTGGCAGACACTATTGGGACGGCAACTACGGTGACACAGACTCAGGAAACTGCCCTGACGTGGATACAGTTTGCCATGCTAGCTTACGTAGCGGGGTTTCTATTCTTGATTTGCCGCAATTTGTATTCATTATGCCGGTTGGTGCTGCTGGTGAAGTCCGGCAAGAGAGAGGCGATAGGCCGGTATGTGGCGACGGAGAGCAAGGTCGTCTTGATTGTTCATCAGCAGGAGATAGCACCGTTCAGTTGGATGAAGTACATCGTCATCTCCCGGAAAGACCTGGAGGAGAACGGGCGGGAAATACTTATTCATGAGTTGGCGCACGTACGCAACCGCCATTCGTGGGATTTGCTGGTGGCCGACATTTGTATATTCTTCCAATGGTTCAATCCCGCATCGTGGCTGCTGAAGCAGGAATTGCAGAATATACACGAGTATGAAGCCGACGAAACGGTTATCAGGGAAGGCGTAGACGCGAAACAATATCAATTATTATTAATAAAAAAAGCCGTTGGCACAAGGCTCTACTCTATGGCCAACAGCTTTAATCACAGTAAACTTAAAAAACGTATCACTATGATGTTAAAAGAAA
>JAJQAY010000119.1 GCA_021203515.1 Bacteroides sp.
CGTACAGGCCGCCACCGGCATAGAGGCCGAGGAAATGTCCGGTAAGCACTTCGCGGTTCAGGCGGTTTCTTTTGCTGCCCAACCAATAACGCCCTTCGAGTCCGCCCATCAGCAGTTGCAGGGCGTATTTGTCCCCATCTATCAACCACCAAGGAAAGATGTATTCACTATTTAAAGACCAGCGTTTGCCGATGGGGACTTCTATCTCCACGTTCGGCATCAGAGCGGCATCGAAGAGCAGGTTGGTTTTCAGGGCAAGGACAGGCTTGCGGGCCCTCGCTGTCATGCTGAGCGTAGTCGAAGCATCTGTTCCCTTAGCATACATAGGGGAGGGGATACTTCGACTGCGCTCAGCATGACAGCGAGGGCGGAGTCGTAAGGGGCAGAGCAGCAAAGGGCAGAGTCGCAGGGGACAGACATGTCGGCTGATACCAGTGCAGGACGTTCCTCCGGGTCGGGATGCTTCATTGGGCGGAAGTAGACCGTACATATAGAGGCGTTGCGCAACCGGGGGAACACGGTGTCGGACAAATATCGGTAAGGGATACCTGCATTCAGCTTTTCAGCAACTGCTCTTTGCGTGTGTCGGTTGCATTCAGCGCAAGGATTTGCAGTATCTCGTTGCGGCAGGGAATGAGTTGATCATTTTCTACGATGTTTTGCAAGGCGTCCCATTGCTTGGCATGGGCGTAGGTACGGATACGATGTTGGTCGAGGTAGGGGTATTTCCATACCAGATAGCTTTTCACGGCATAGGCACGCTTTACTGCAAGACGGGAGTTGTACACAGCATTTCCCTCCGGGGAGGAATACGTGCATACTCGGATAGAGTCTATGCGTGCTGCCCACAAGCGGTTTGATAACAGCTCGTGTAAAGAAGAAAGTACCTTTCGGTTATTATGGTAACCGTAGTCCACAGTGGAACGGTCGAATCGGAAATAGAGCACCGTTTCTCTTGCTGCATTTCCGGTCATTTCAGGGAAGGGCGTTTTTAGGGCCTGCATTTGTGCGTTCATCCGGCAAGATAAGGTGCTGATAATTCCAATGATTATCAGAACTTTACAATACATCTTGTTCTTTTACTTGTTTGTTGGATAAACGCTTAAAGTGTTTTTTAAACGTTCGTTTAATGGTGCAAAGGTAAATACTATTTCTAAATCAACAAATTATTTTGATAAAAAGTTTCATGCAGATTGACATAGATAGTGTTATCGCATTGTAACATAACTATTTACAACAAATATTCGGTTACGGGATTAGCTCTATAATTTTAATAAAATCAAAACCATTCAATAAGACAAAAAAGGGTGTTTTTTAAACGAACGTTTAAAAACACCCTTTTATACCATAATATACACTCAATCACGTAATTGTGGTATAGTTATGCTTTTATCTTCTTTTTATACTGCTCATACCTCGCAGTAATATCCCTCACGAAGTTATAGGTTTCGATGCCACGGAAGTATCCGTTCTTGCAGACGGGGTCGGTGAAGTATTCTTCATTGCTTTTCAGGAGGATGAAGTTTTCTACGTTGTCGCGCCAGACGTATCTATTCTTGCCATATTTCTCGGCCAGCGCCATTGCATCCAGCACATGCCCTATGCCTGAATTGTAGGACGCCAGTACGAAGTTGATGCGCTCCTCCGGAGGGATTTTGGCAAAACTCCGGGCGGTGATGCCTATGTATTTCACGGCTGCCTTGATGCTCTCTTCCGGATTATGCTCCTTGCCGGCAGGCACACCCATAGCATGGGCGGTGGCAGGCATCAGTTGCATCAGTCCACGGGCACCTGCCCACGACACAGCGGTACTGTCGAAGTTGGACTCGTTGTAGGCCAGGGAGGCCAGCAGGCGCCAGTCCCAGTTTATCTCCGGGGCATATTTCTTGAAGAGGTCGTCGTAGTGGGAAATCTTGCCTTCGCGCAGCGACAGGATGGGAGAGTGGGGAATGGCTTTGCTGATCTCAAAATATCGTTTCATACTTGCCGTGTAGGCCGGTGAAGTCATATTCTCTTCGTGCCACTTGTCGGCGGCGGCAGCCAGTTGGGGGCAGTCCTTGCGCACCGCCCACGAGGCGCGTTGGTCGAAACTGATGGAGAGGGCGATATTCAGATTGGGGTAATAGGTGGTGTTGAGGCGCGCCACTTCGTTGTCGGCCACAGTATAAGGGATTTTGCCCTGGGAAACTTGTGTGATAAGGTCTTCTACGGTGACGCTGTCGTTAGTCACCAAGTGGATGTTGATGCCGCCTCCGAGTTCCTTGTCTAGGTTGACGAGACGGCCGTAATACGTACCGGGCTTCACGTATATGTCCTTTCCGATTAATTCCGTAACATCTTTCAGCGGTTTGATGCGCGCACAGGAGCGTTGAACGATGATCTGGTGCGTGATTACTTCTTCACCGCAGTATATCAGACTGTCTTTCCACTCTTTCGTAACCGGGACGTTGTAGGCTATCAGGTCGCCTTCTCCGGCAAGGAGTTTCTCGATAAGGTCTTGCACATTCCGGGCTACTTTTATCCGAAGTTTAACCCCCAGACTCTTGGCGAACTGTTCGCTCAATTCGTACTGGAACCCCATGTCTTGCCCGCGATAGATGAAATAGGAAGTAGAACTGTAGAGGGTAAGCACCACCAACTCGCCACTGTCTTTTATCTGTTGCAAGTCGTCGACGACTTTTTCACTGACTGCGTGATGTGCCTTTCGACATCCCATGATGCAGCACAGCAGCAAAATTGCCAATAATGTCCATAATATGCTTCCCTTCTTCATCATAATTTTAGTTTAGTATTAGGCTTTAGGTATTAGCTGCACTGTTACACCGCATGGTTAATACCTAATACCTAATACTTAATACCTAATTTATCCTAAATGTTTTTAATATACATTGTCAGTATATCAATCGCCACCTTATTATTGCCGCCTTCCGGAATGATGAGGTCGGCGTAGCGCTTGCAAGGCTCGATGAATTGCTGGTGCATTGGTTTCAGGACACGCGTGTAGCGGTCCATTACGACTTCGGCAGTGCGGCCTCGCTCTACTACGTCCCGCTGGATAACGCGGATGAGGCGTTCGTCGGGGTCGGCGTCTACAAATATCTTGAGGTTCATCATGCTGCGCAGCTTCTTGTCGCACAAGGCGAGGATGCCTTCGATGATGACGACTTCGCGCGGCTCGATGTGTATCGTCTCTGCCTGGCGGGTACACGTCAGATAGGAATAGGTGGGCTGCTCGATGCTTTTGCCCTCGCGCAGCATGGAGACATGCTTGGAGAGGAGGTTCCACTCGAAGGCGTCCGGTGGTCGAAGTTGATGTTCTGCCGTTCTTCCACAGGCACGTGGCTACTGTCTTTGTAGTAAGAGTCATGTGGCAGTAATACCACCTCACCAGCCGGCAGGCTTTCAATAATTTTACGTACGACGGTGGTCTTTCCAGAACCTGTTCCGCCTGCAATTCCTATTATTAACATCCGTTTAAGTGTATATTTAAAACAAAACCTTTATTTTTGCAGTTGTAAAAAATCAACCACTTTGGTTGACAAATATAGATATAAATCATTTAAATAACAAAGCAATGGTAAAGCATATTGTATTATTTAAGCTGAAAGATGAAGCTCCGGCTGACGAAAAGTTAGCTGCAATGACGAATTTTAAGAAAGCCATCGAGGCGCTTCCTGCTAAAATCTCCGTTATCCGCAAGATAGAAGTGGGGCTGAATATCAATCCCGGTGAGACATGGAGCATCGCCCTTTACAGCGAATTTGATACATTGGAAGATGTGAAGTTCTATGCTACACACCCCGACCATGTGGCTGCCGGCAAGCTGCTTGCAGCGGTGAAGGAAAACCGTGCGTGTGTGGACTATGAATAAATCGAGAACTAAAAAATAGAGAGAGGATTTTGAAGGATGAAGAAAGGTATATTTTTAATTGTGATGTTGCTGCTGGCCGTGGTGGTGCAGGGGCAGATACAGGAACCCGTTAAGTTCAAGTCGGAGCTGAAGACACTGGTGGCAGGTGAGGCGGAGGTGGTATTTACCGGAACCATTGACAAGGGGTGGCATGTCTACTCTACCGATTTGGGTGACGGTGGTCCTATCTCGGCTACGTTTAATGTAGAAAGCATCTCGGGTGCAGAGGTTATGGGCAAATTGAAGCCTGTGGGCAAGGAGATTGCTTCGTACGATAAACTGTTTGAAATGAATGTGCGCTACTTTGCCAATACGGTGCAGTTCGTACAGAAGTTGAAACTGACCGGAGGTGCATATCAGGTGGAAGGCTATCTGGAATACGGGGCATGCAATGATGAAAACTGCTTGCCGCCCACGCAGGTGCCGTTTAAATTTGCCGGTAAGGCGGAAGGCGTTGCAAAAACAACTGATACAAAGGCTGCTGCCGACGTAAAGGCAACTGAGGCCGATGCAAAGGCTGATGAACCGGTGGCAGATACGGCTCCGTCGACTGTTATCGGTGGTGCGGATGCCTCTACGGACATCAATATTTCGGGTGCAAGCGACCTTTGGAAGCCGGTTATTCCCGAATTGAAAGTATTGGGCGAGACTACTTCCCAGGAAGATATGTCGTGGCTTTATATTTTCGTTACCGGTTTTATCGGCGGATTGCTGGCGCTGTTTACTCCTTGTGTGTGGCCCATCATCCCGATGACTGTCAGCTTCTTCCTGAAACGTAGTAAGGATAAGAAGAAAGGGGTGCGCGATGCGTGGACATACGGTGCGTCTATTGTTGTGATATATGTGGCGCTCGGTGTGGCGATTACGCTTCTTTTCAGGCCTAACGCGCTGAATGCGCTTTCCACGAATGCGGTGTTCAACATACTGTTCTGCCTGATGCTGGTGGTTTTTGCCGCTTCTTTCTTTGGAGCGTTCGAGATTACGCTGCCTTCCAAATGGAGCAATGCGGTGGATAGCAAGGCGGAGATGACGAGCGGATTGCTTAGCATCTTCCTGATGGCGTTTACGTTGTCGTTGGTGTCTTTCTCTTGCACGGGACCTATTATCGGCTTCTTGCTAGTACAGGTTTCTACAACGGGCAATGTGGTGGCTCCGGCTATCGGTATGCTGGGCTTTGCCATTGCTCTGGCGTTGCCGTTCACCTTGTTTGCGCTATTCCCCTCTTGGCTGAAGTCTATGCCGAAGTCGGGCGGATGGATGAATATAATTAAGGTGACGCTCGGCTTCCTGGAGTTGGCGTTTGCGTTGAAATTCCTCTCCGTAGCCGATTTGGCCTACGGATGGCGTATCCTCGACCGTGAAACGTTCCTTGCCTTGTGGATTGTGCTGTTTGCGTTGCTCGGTTTCTATCTGTTGGGCAAAATCAAGTTCCCGCACGATGATGACGATACGAAGGTGAGTGTACCCCGGTTCTTTATGGCGCTGGCTTCGTTGGCGTTTGCTGTCTATATGGTTCCCGGCTTGTGGGGAGCACCGTTGAAGGCGGTCAGTGCTTTTGCGCCACCCATGCAGACGCAGGATTTCAATCTTTATAATAATGAGGTACATGCCAAGTTTGATGATTATGACCTGGGCATGGAGTATGCCCGTCAGCATGGCAAGCCGGTGATGCTGGACTTCACCGGATATGGTTGCGTGAATTGCCGCAAGATGGAGCTTTCTGTGTGGACTGACCCGAAGGTGAGCGACCTTATTAATAATGACTATGTGCTTATCACTCTGTATGTGGATAACAAAACACCGCTTTCTGCTCCGGTGAAAGTGATGGAGAACGGTACGGAACGCACGTTGCGCACGGTTGGCGATAAGTGGAGCTATCTGCAGCGCGTCAAGTTCGGCGCCAACGCGCAGCCTTTCTATGTGCTGATTGACAATGAAGGCAAACCACTCAACAAGTCTTATTCGTACAACGAAGATATATCCAAGTATATCGAGTTTTTACAGACGGGGCTGGCGAATTACAAAAAAGGAAAATAACCGATAAACAGAAGAAAGGATGCCGGACAGAGCATCCTTTTTTCATAACTCATTATTACGATGAAACATATTATTGACATTGACACTTGGGAACGCCGGGACAATTATGGCTTCTTCCGCACGTTTCTGAACTCATGGTATTCGGTGACTACCGAGATAGATTGCACTGAAGCCAGTGCGGCGGCAAGGGCGGGGAAGCGTTCCTTCTTCCTTTACTATCTGTATGCGGTGCTTCGTGCCGCCAACGAGGTGGATGCACTGCGCTTTCGCACGGACAGGGCGGACAGGTTGTTTTCCACGACCGGGTGGACATCATTTCTCCGATAGCAGTTCCCGGAAGGACATTCTTCACCATCCGTATTCCTTACCAAGAAGATTTTGAACGCTTTTACAGCGAAGCCTATGCGCTGATAACGGACATTCCGGAAGATGGCGACCCTTATGGAGAAGAAAAGGTGCTGATGCAGCAGGGCGATTACGATGTAGTGCATCTGAGTGCAGTGCCTAAGATGTTTTTCACATCTACTACCTATACTATTGCCGAAGCCGGAAATGGTTGCAGCTATCCGCTGATGACTGCCGGAAAAGCCGTAACCCGCGAAGGTCGCCTCGTTTTTCCTCTTTCCATTTACGTGAACCATGCTTTTGTGGACGGTTCGCACCTGGCGTCTTTCTTCGAGAAGATTGAGAAGTATCTGAAGGAAATTTCACACGAATAAATTACTTAAAAACAACGATTATGAAACGCTTTATCTTGTTAACCGTCCTCTGCTGTCTGGTGCTCGGCATGAGTGCGCAGACTGCAAAAGAGGAAATCTTTGCAGACATTCACCGTTCGGCAGCCAATTATTATGCTTATCCTGCGCCAACCGCGAAATTGACTGCTCCGCCTGCCGGCTATAAGCCGTTCTATCTGAGCAGTTATGCACGCCATGGCTCCCGGTTTCTGATAGACCCGAACGATTATGAAAAACCGCTGGAAGTGCTGCGCGAAGCCGACCGCGACGGGGTGCTTACCGAGCTGGGCAAAAAGACGCTCTGTGTGCTGGACAGTGTAGCCCGCATGGCTAAAGGCAGATACGGCGAACTGACTCCGCTGGGTGCACGCCAGCACAAGGGTATTGCCGAACGGATGTACCGGAATTTCCCTGAAATCTTTAAGGAAGAGATTAAGGTGGACGCACGCTCCACGGTTGTTATCCGTTGCATCCTCTCCATGATGTCGGAGTGTATGCAGCTACAGGCATTGAACCCAAAGTTGCAGTTTACGAACGATGCGAGCTATCATGATATGTATTATATGAACTTTAGCGACCCGCATGCAAAGGAACTGCGCCAGGCAGATGAAGTGGTAGCTGCAAGAGCTGCTATCAGAGAGGAGCATGTGCATCCGGAGCGTCTGATGAAGGCCTTGTTTACAAATGCCGATTATGTGAAATGGAAAGTGGATGCCGGTAAACTGATGACGTTGCTGTTTGATGTGGCGGGTAATATGCAAAGCCTCGATACGGAACTGGAACTTTATTCTCTCTTCACCAAAGAGGAGTGTTATGACCTGTGGCAGGTCAGCAATAAGAATTGGTACATTACCTATGGCCCGTCTCCGCTTACAAAAGGCGAAATCCCCTTTATGGAAGCAAACTTGCTGGAGAATATCCTGAATATGGTAGATGCTTGCGTCGTGAAAAAAGAGAATTATGCAACTTTGCGTTTCGGCCATGAGTCTTGTCTGCTTCCTTTGGCTTGCCTGCTCGAATTGGATGACTGTGCTTATCAGACTGCCAATCTGGACAAACTCGATGAAACATGGCGTAATTACAACATCTTCCCGATGGCTTGCAATGTCCAGTTTGTCTTTTATCGTAAAAAAGGGAGTGGGGATGTGTTGGTAAAAGTACTGTTTAATGAGCATGAGGCAAAGCTGCCGATTGAAAGCGAACTGGCTCCTTACTATAAGTGGAAGGATGTAGAACAGTATTATAGAAATAAACTGGCTGGCTATAAGAAGTAGTAATAGGTACGGATTACACAGATTTCGCAAGTTCTCAGTTAATTCAATTCGCGAAATCTGTGTAATTCATGCTTAAAAGTTATTTTTGCTTTTATCATTCTTCCTATACTCCTTTTTCAGATAAAAATTGAAACCGGCATATACTTGCAGCGTACCGAAGCCGTTGTTCAGGGAGAAGTTGTTTCGATAATAATCGTAAGTCCGGCCTACGAAGGAGGTCCCTACGAAATATTTGCCGGTGTTGCACATCACGCCTGCTCTTAAAATAAAGTCGACATTGATGTTCTTGTACCAGTCGTCCTTTTCCCCCTTCTATCTTTTTGATGCGCGAGGTTTTGTAGGCAATGGCAGGATTGAGTGACAAGCAGGCAAGACAGTTGCGTGCAAACACCCAGTTGTAAGCATAGCCGAAGTTGAGTGCGATGTTGGTGTATTTGATATGCTCTACCTTCATACTTGAATTCATATTGTCCTGGATAACTTCAGGGAGCCGGGTATAGTCGAAATCAAGATTGTGCGTAGATGCAGAAAAACCGGCGATGAAAGAACCGGCATTGCGGCGCTGATTGGTAGACTGGCTGAAAGCAGCAGGATAAGAAAAGTGTTGGTTGTTGAAGATGTAATACAGGTTGAAGCCATTCATGTCTACCTTAAGTCCACTGAAATCGGCTGAATAATCCGAAGGAATGTGGTCGGAAAACCCGACTGCCTTATGTATTTTGTAGTCATTACCAGTGCGGCGATAGAAGAGGTCTACCCCCAGTTTTGAACTGTATAGACTGAGGTCGAACTCAGTTCCTTTCTTCTTGCCTTTACTTTTCCCGAGAACGTCATCGACATCAATCGACCAGCCCAGGAATATCCAACGCCAGCCAAAATATACATCTATCTTATTATGAGGCTTGGGCGAGAAGCGCAGTTGTTACGGTTGGGGCAAGGCGCTGCCAACGGAATAATACTCGTAGTTCGTGAAATGGTCGAGCATTAAGGCGTAGTTGTAACGGTTGGGGCTGATATAGGTGGTATCAAAATCACTGAAATTGAGGAATTTCTTGATGGCTTTCATAAATCCCTTCGGGTGTGTTTCGGCAGGTATACTATCATATGTAATGGAGTCATTCCTCTTATTCTGTGTAAATAAAGAGAATGCCGACATTATCCATATACACAAGATAATCCCTCGATGTGCCATCTTAATTTGTTAATTAATTGTTTATCCTAGTCGTTCTTTCATGCGAAGATAGAAAAAAGTTTTGAATGTCCTTCTATTTTATGTCTATGTGTTATATAACATATGCCTGCTTCTTTCTGATTATAAATAAATTTCCTTCCTTTGCAGCAGGATGGTTCAACACAGTTGAGTGTCCTCCTTTGCAACGATAAGTTAATCTTTAATAGTATGAAAGTAATCTTTGGGCAGCAAACTACTAAAGTAAAACAACTGACCGATCTCATCGGGCAAGATATCTCGATGGGCAAGTATAAGGTGGAAGGTGCCCTGCCTTCTATCAACCAATTGAGCAAAGACTATCATGTGTCCAGAGATACGGTATTCAAAGCCTTTATTGATTTGAAAGAGCGGGGGATTATCGACTCCACTCCCGGTAAAGGCTATTATGTGGTCAACCGACAGAAGAATATCCTGCTGCTGCTTGATGAATATTCTCCCTTTAAAGATACTCTCTACAACAGTTTTGTCAAACGTCTTTCTTCCCGTTGCAAAGTCGACCTGTGGTTCCATCAGTACAACGAATCCTTGTTTAATGCTATCTTGCGTGAATCTATAGGGCGATATAATAAGTATGTCGTGATGAACTTCGATAATGAAAAGTTTTCTCCTTATTTATATAAGATAGACTCTTCACGTTTGTTATTGCTTGATTTCGGGCAGTTCGATAAGAAAGAGTATTCGTACATCTGTCAGGACTTTGGCGAATCTTTCTATCAGGCTATGGCGGAGTTATCCGAAAGGTTGCAGCATTATCGCAAATTAATCCTGTTTCTGACAAAAGAAAGCAAGCATCCCAAGGAAACTTGCGAATATTTCAGGAAGTATTGCGCTGACAACCATTTGGAGAGTGAGGTGATAGAAAGTATGGACGATCGGGAAGTTCATCAGGGAGAAGTCTATATCGCCATTCGGCAGGTGGACGTGGTGGAGATTGTGAAGAAAAGCCGTATAGCAGGGCTGACGTGCGGCATAGATTTCGGGCTGATAGCCTATAATGATACACCCGCCTATGAAGTGATTGACAAGGGGATAACTGCATTGAGCGTTGACTGGAAACAGATGGGGACGATGACGGCAGACTTTATCCTTACCGGTAAACCCGTACAAATTTATTTGCCGACAGAGGTTCGTTTGAGAGGCTCGTTGTAGCCTTTTTTGCAAACTAACATCAGCACAGTTCAGCATAGTTAGTTCTTTTATTAACTCAATATTATAGAGTATGAAAAAGTATCCGAAAATCGGGATTCGTCCCACTATCGACGGTCGCCAGGGTGGCGTTCGCGAAAGTCTTGAAGAAAAGACCATGAATTTGGCAAAAGCCGTAGCCGAGTTGATTTCTACCAATCTAAAGAATGGCGATGGAAGTCCGGTAGAGTGTGTAATTGCCGATGGAACCATCGGTCGTGTAGCAGAAAGTGCTGCTTGTGCTGAGAAGTTCGAACGCGAAGGCGTGGGCTCAACTATCACTGTAACCTCTTGCTGGTGCTATGGTGCCGAGACTATGGACATGAACCCGTATTACCCGAAAGCCGTTTGGGGATTTAACGGAACGGAATGCCCGGGAGCAGTTTATCTGGCAGCCGTACTGGCAGGGCATGCACAGAAAGGCTTGCCGGCTTTCGGCATCTATGGCCGTGATGTTCAGGATTTGAACGACAACTCTATCCCTGCCGATGTTGCAGAGAAGTTGCTGCGTTTTGCTCGTGCCGCACAAGCAGTGGCAACCATGCGCGGAAAGTCTTACCTGTCAATGGGTGGTGTCTCAATGGGTATTGCCGGCTCTATCGTCAACCCCGACTTCTTCCAGGAATATCTGTGTATTCGTTGCGAATCGGTAGACTTGACCGAAATCATCCGTCGCATGACCGAAGGCATTTATGACAAGGAAGAGTTTGCCAAAGCGATGGCGTGGACCGAAAAGAATTGCAAGAAGAACGAAGGCAAGGACTTTAATAATCCTGCAAAGGTAAAGACGCGTGCCCAGAAAGATGAAGACTGGGAATTTATCGTGAAGATGACTATTATCATGCGCGACCTGATGCAAGGCAATCCGAAGCTGAAAGAGATGGGCTTCAAGGAAGAAGCATTGGGACACAACGCGATTGCCGCCGGCTTCCAGGGACAACGTCAATGGACTGATTTCTATCCGAACGGTGATTATTCAGAAGCCTTGTTGAATACCTCTTTCGACTGGGACGGCATTCGTGAAGCCTATGTCGTGGCTACGGAAAATGATGCTTGCAACGGTGTTGCCATGCTCTTCGGCCATTTGTTGACGAACCGTGCACAAATCTTCTCCGATGTGCGTACTTACTGGAGTCCTGCAGCCGTGAAGCGTGTGACGGGTAAGGAACTGACGGGAATGGCTGCCAACGGAATTATCCACCTGATTAACTCCGGTGCCACTACGCTGGACGGTACCGGTCAGCAGACCAATGCGCAAGGCGAACCTACGATGAAACCTCATTGGGAAATATCCGAAGAAGAGGTGGAAAAAATGTCTGGAAGCTACTACCTGGTATCCTGCCAGTCGTGATTATTTCCGCGGTGGCGGTTTCTCTTCAAACTTCCTTTCTAAGGGTGGAATGCCGGTGACAATGACCCGTCTGAACCTTGTAAAAGGCCTTGGTCCCGTGCTTCAGATTGCAGAAGGATGGACGGTTGAGATTGCCCCTGAAATCCATAAACTTCTTGATGAATGTACCGACCGCACGTGGCCTACCACTTGGTTTGTGCCCCGTCTGTGCGACAAACCGGCATTCGAAGATGTCTACTCGGTGATGAACAACTGGGGAGCCAATCATGGCGCCATCAGCTACGGGCACATCGGGCAGGATTTGATTACGCTGGCTTCCATGCTTCGCATCCCCGTCTGCATGCACAATGTAGATGAGAAGAAGATTTTCCGTCCGGCTGCCTGGAACGCTTTCGGTATGGATAAAGAGGGTGCCGATTATCGTGCTTGCGCAACTTACGGTCCTATCTATAAATAATAAGTAGTACCATTAAAAAGTAGAAATAATGATTAACCGATTTATATTAAACGAAGTATCGTATTTCGGACCGGGAGCACGTGAAGTGCTCCCTCAAGAAATCTTCCGTTTGGGACTGCATAAGGCATTTGTTGTCACTGATAAAGACCTTATCAAGTTTGGAGTAGCCGATAAAGTACTGGACGTGCTCAAGACTGCGGGTATTCCTTATGAGATATTTAGTGAAATCAAACCCAACCCCACGGTGACTAATGTGAAAGCAGGCGTAAAGGCGTTTGCCGCATCGGGCGCCGACTTCATCCTGGCTATTGGTGGCGGCTCGTCCATCGATACGGCAAAAGCTATCGGAATTATCACGAACAATCCCGATTTCAGTGATGTCGTTTCTTTGGAAGGCGTAGCGGATACGAAGAAGAAATCCGTTCCCATTATTGCACTTCCCACAACGGCCGGAACTGCAGCCGAGGTGACCATCAACTATGTCATCACCGACGAAGTGAACGAGAAGAAAATGGTATGTGTCGACCCGAATGACATTCCGGCTATTGCCATTGTCGATGCCGAGTTGATGTACACGTTGCCCAAGAGCCTGACGGCTTCTACCGGATTGGATGCCCTGACGCACGCTATTGAAGGGCTGATAACCAAGGGAGCCTGGGAAATGAGCGATATGTTCGAGATTAAAGCTATCGAAATGATTACCCGTTATCTGGAGACGGCAGTCAACGAACCTTCCAATGCGGAGGCACGCAACGGTATGGCTGTGGCGCAGTATATCGCCGGAATGGCCTTCTCCAATGTCAGCCTGGGTGTGGTGCATGGCATGGCCCATCCGTTGGGAGCCATCTTCGACATTCCGCACGGGGTGGCGAATGCGTTGTTGCTGCCGCTGATTATGGAATTTAATGCTCCGGCTGCGCTCGATAAATATGTGGATATAGCCAAAGCGATGAATGTGTATACTCCGGGTATGAGTAAAGAGGCTGCCGCGCAGGCTGCTGTCGACGCCGTCAAGGCATTGGCAATCCGTGTAGGCATTCCGCAGCATTTGTCTGAACTGGGCATAAAGGAGGCGGATTTGGAACGTCTGGCTGAGGCTGCTTTTGCAGATGTGTGTACGCCGGGCAATCCACGCGAGGTATCTAAAGAAATTATTCTTGAACTTTATAAGAAAGCATTATGATAACAAACGAACAAATCGAACAGTTTATCGCTCAGGCTCATCGGGTAGGAGATGCCGGGATTACCGTATGCAGTAGTGGAAACTTGTCATGGCGCATCGGTGATGAGGTGCTGGTGTCCGGTACCGGCTCATGGGTTCCTTCCCTGACGAAGGAAAAAGTATCCGTTTGCCGTCTTTCAACGGGAGAAGTGCTCAACGGAGTAAAGCCTTCGATGGAAAGCGGTTTTCATCTGGGAGTCCTTCGCGAACGTCCGGATGTGAATGTGGTGCTTCACTTCCAGTCACACTATGCTACGGCGGTGGCTTGCATGAAGAACCGTCCGACGAATTTCAATGTAACGGCGGAAGTTCCGTGTCATGTGGGAAGTGAAATTCCGGTCATCCCTTATTATCGTCCGGGCTCGAAAGAGCTGGCGCAGGCTGTCATCACTAACATGAAAGACCATAACTCCGTGCTGTTGCTGAAACACGGGCAAGTGGTATGCGGTAAGGACTTCGACCAGGCTTTTGAGCGTGCCATGTTCTTTGAAATGGCTTGCCGCATCATTATCCAGTCCGGTGGCGATTACACCGTATTGACACCTGAAGAGATTGATGACCTTGAAACGTATATCTTAGGGAAAAAGACGAAATGATGTTGAGTGTCTATTTAGCTGTTGATTTTGGTGCCGGAAGCGGTCGGGTTATGGCCGGCTTCGTCAGTGATGGAATGGTAAATCTGGAAGAGATTTACCGCTTCCCGAACCGGCAAGTGCGTTTGGGCAACCATCTTTACTGGGACTTTCCGGCCTTGTTTGCAGATATGAAGCAGGGCATCCGGGAAGCCGTTCGCAAGGGATACCATATAAAATGTATCGGCATTGATACGTGGGGAGTAGATTTCGGACTGATTGACAAAAAAGGCGACTTGTTGGGTAATCCGGTTTGTTATCGTGACTCGCGGACTAACGGGCTCTCTAAAGAGTATTTTGCCGGTACGGATATTTCCCGTCATTATGCAGAAGCCGGTATTCAGGTGATGGACATCAATACGCTTTTCCAGTTGTACAGCCTGAAGAAAGAGGAAGACGCTTCGCTGGCCGTGGCAGATAAATTGTTGTTCATGCCCGACCTTTTCAGCTATTTCCTCACCGGAGTGGCGAATAATGAGTATAGCATTGCATCGACCTCCGAACTGCTGGATGCACGCAGTCGGACGTGGAATTGGGACTTAATTCGTCAGCTTGGTTTGCCGGAGCACCTTTTCGGAGAAATTGTGATGCCCGGCACGGTGCGTGGCACATTGAAGAAGGAACTTGCCGAGGAATTCGGTTTGGATTATGACGTAGAAGTGATAGCTGTAGGCTCACATGATACGGCAAGTGCTGCATACACAGCCGGTATGGATGCAGCCCCTTCCGTCTCTGCATTCTTGAGCTCAGGTACTTGGTCGTTGCTAGGCATCGAGGTCGATGAACCTATTCTGACGGAAGAGGCGCGACTGGCAGGCTTTACCAATGAAGGCGGTGTAGGAGGGAAAATTCGTTTCCTGCAAAACATCACAGGGCTATGGATACTGCAACGGCTGATAGCCCAGTGGGGCGAAAGCAGAAAGGAAACTGACTATGATGTGTTGATTGCTGCTGCTGAGGTTTCGGATATTACTTCTGTGATTGATGTAGATGCAGCGGCTTTTGTATGCCCTTCAGATATGGAAGCGGCTATTGCGGATTATTGTCGTGCGCGACGAATGCAGGTTCCTGAAACGCAGGGTGACTATGTGCGATGTGTGTTGCAGTCGTTGGCGCAACGCTACAAGCAAGGCCTTGAGCAACTGAACAGTCTGCTGCCTGCTCCGGTAGAAGCCTTGCGCATCATTGGTGGCGGTTGTCGTAATCGTCTGCTGAACCGGTTGACGGAGGAAGCCTTGGGTATTCCCGTATATGCCGGGCCGGTGGAGGCTACTGCTATCGGCAATATTCTGGTGCAAGCCTTGGCTAAAGGAGAAATCAAGAGCCGGGATGAAATTAAAGTAATCATTTAAGAAAGCAGAAACTATGGAAACAACAATGAAGGGCTATCGGGCCAAGGAACACCACCAACCGGTAGAACGCTATTGCCGGACATTGGACCTGCGTGACGACCCGGAACTGATAACCGAATACCGCCGCCGTCATAGCCGGGAACATATATGGCCCGAAGTGATAGCCGGCATTCGCGAAGTAGGAATTCTTGAAATGGAGATATACATAACGGGTACCCGCTTGTTCATAATAGTCGAAGTTCCGTTGGGCTTTGATTGGGAGGCAGCTATGGACCGTCTTGCCATCATGCCCCGACAACGGGATTGGGAAGACTACATGGGCATCTTCCAACAAGTGAAGCCCGGTAGTACATCGGCCGAGAAGTGGCAGCCTATGGAGCGCATGTTCCATCTATATGAGTAATTAATGACAAACCTTTTAATACCATGAGTGACACAAAGAAATCTTCTATTATAAGTAAGGATGGCGTAAGCTATCTGGTTCCTTTTATACTGGTAACCAGTTGCTTTGCCCTTTGGGGATTTGCCAATGACATTACGAACCCGATGGTAAAGGCCTTTTCCAAGATATTCCGCATGAGCGTCACGGACGGTGCGCTGGTGCAAGTTGCATTCTATGGCGGTTATTTTGCTATGGCATTTCCTGCAGCGATGTTCATCCGTAAGTTCTCCTATAAAGCCGGGGTGCTGATGGGATTGGGTATGTATGCGTTGGGCACTTTCTTGTTCTTCCCTGCCATGTTGACGGGAAGTTATTATCCGTTCCTGATAGCCTATTTTATCCTGACGTGTGGTCTGTCGTTTCTTGAAACGAGCAGCAATCCTTATATCTTGTCAATGGGTACGGAAGAAACGGCTACCCGCCGTTTGAACCTGGCCCAGTCGTTCAATCCGATGGGGTCATTGCTGGGTATGTATGTGGCGATGAACTTCATTCAAAACCGTTTGAACCCGATGGATACGCTTGAGCGTAGTCAGCTCTCGGCTGCTGATTTTGAGGCGGTGCGAGACTCTGATTTAGCGGTATTGATTGTACCTTATCTGATTATTGGGGCGGTCATCATGGTTATGTTGCTTTTAATTCGTATGGTGAAGATGCCCCGGAATGCCGACCAGTCTCATGACATCAATTTCTTCCCGACGTTGAAGCGTATATTCTCTATCAAGCATTATCGGAAAGGGGTGGTTGCACAGTTCTTCTATGTGGGTGCGCAGATTATGTGCTGGACATTTATTATTCAGTATGGCACCCGTCTGTTCATGTCTCAGGGCATGGGAGAGAAGGCGGCGGAAGTGTTGTCGCAGCAATATAATATTGTAGCGATGATAATCTTCTGTGTGAGTCGCTTTGTGTGCACCTTCATTCTTCGTTATCTAAGTCCGGGCTTGTTGCTGAAGGTGTTGGCTATTGCTGCCTGCGGATTTACGTTTGGCGTTATATTCCTGCAGAATATCGGGGGGATGTATTGCCTGGTCGGAGTGTCCGCTTGTATGTCGCTGATGTTCCCCACCATTTACGGAATTGCCTTGCAAGGATTGGGCGACGATGCCAAGTTTGGAGCTGCCGGACTGATTATGGCTATCCTGGGAGGTTCGATGCTGCCGCCGCTTCAGGCTAGTATCATCGACCAGCAAACTTTGTTCGGTATGCCTGCGGTTAACCTGTCATTCATACTTCCGTTTATCTGTTTTGTGGTGATTATCATATATGGGCACCGCTCTTATGCAAGGAGGAAAAATAGACAGGTGTAATGAATGAGTAAATATACTACATAAATGTTTTCATTCTATTACCACTTTCTTCTAATAGAGAGAGGTAGTAATTTTTTATAAAGCTGACTTTAATACCTTTTTCCTTTTTTATTTCCTGATTTTTACATACGTTTGTAACATCTTAACCATACCTTTGTGCTCGAAACCTAAAAACGGTATATGTACGCAGCCAATATTCTTAATGACGAACGTTCACTTGTTCTCCGATTGATAGATGGAGATGAGGATGCTTTTTGCGAACTTTATGCTGCTTATAAAAACGTTTGATATACTTCGCGATGCGTTTTTTTTTGAAGTCGCGCGAGCATGCCGAAGACATTTTTCAGGATGCTTTTGCCATTGTTTGGCAGAGCCGTCATTTTATTAATCCTAATACTTCTTTTTCCTCGTATCTCTACACAATTATGCGTAATCGTATTTTAAATCAATTGCGGGATTTGGCAAATCAAGATAAACTGAAACAACAAATCCTTTCGCAGGCGGTGAATTATAGCAATGATACGAAGGATGAAGTTTTTGTCAATGATTTGCGGCTCTTTATTTCCCGTGCATTGCAGCAATTGACATCCAGGCAGCGCGAAATTTTTGAAATGAGTCGGGAACAGCAAATATCTCATAAAGAGATTGCCGAGACTTTGGGCATTTCCGTTAATACGGTGCAGGAGTCTATTTCTACTTCATTGAGAGCACTTCGCACTTATCTGGAGAAAAACTCCGTACTCAGC
Organism: Bacteroides sp.; assembly: GCA_021203515.1. GTDB lineage: Bacteria > Bacteroidota > Bacteroidia > Bacteroidales > Bacteroidaceae > Bacteroides. Next base: position 17,887 of record JAJQAY010000119.1, read on the forward strand.
GCCGACCTTATTTTGCTTCTTATTTGCCTCAATTTATAATGCGGATACAAAAGATAAATGAAGAGGCTCGATTGAAGTTAACTAAATAGGATGTAATAAGTTAACTTCATACATCATAATAAGTTAACTTCATTGACTCTAGTAAGTTAACTTCATACGGCATAATAAGTTAACTTCGTACGACATAGTTTGTTAACTTCCTGTAGCTATAATGCTTTACCTCCTATACCTTACTTCAGAAAATAGCTTAAAACTTTAAAAAAGGTTAAGTGCACCCTAGTGCTTTTCCCTTTGTGTGTATTACCAGATATAAAAAGATATGCTTAAAGTGACCTTTACACTCAAGAATTATGGAAAATAGCAAAACAGATAAATCTTTGTTTCGTCGCTACCTGGATGATTTATATACGACGGAAGATGCTCGCAATTTGATGGACGAACTGGATGGGGCGGAACATGGCGATGTGTTTGACGAACTTGCCACTGATGTCTGGGAAGAGTCGGCAACACAGCAACCGCTGACCGACCTTGAGCGGGAACAGTATAAGAAAGAAGCGCGGATGTTACTGAAACACGTTGAGCATAAAAAGCGTATGTGGTTTCGTCGCATAGCTGTGACGGTTGCAAGTACGGCAGCAATACTTTGCCTTGCTTTCGGCGGCATCAGTTATTTTAAATATATAGATGGGCAGCAGGTGTCCTATCTTGAAGTCTCCACTTCCTATGGCGAACATAAACTAATCCACTTGCCCGACGGCACACAACTAACTCTGAATTCCTGTTCCCGTGTGCAATATCCGGACCATTTTGCAGATAAAGAACGTAGAGTGAAATTGGAAGGTGAAGGATATTTCCGTGTCTCTCATAATGAAAAGCAACCTTTCATTGTCAATACGCACCATTTTGATGTACGTGTGCTAGGCACTTGCTTCGACATCAAATCTTATCTTTCGGATGAGATTGTTTCCGTAGATGTGGAGAGCGGTAAAGTCCAGGTAGATTTGCCCGAAGCCATGATGCGTTTGCAGGGCAAAGAGCAAATATTTATCAATACCATCTCCGGAGAATATAATAAGCGGCATGACGAACGGACGGTAGCGGTTTGGCGAAAAGGCGGTCTGCGTTTCAACAGTACTCCGATACGTGACGTGGCCAAGGAGTTGGAACGTGTATATCATTGCCATATAACTTTTGCGGAAGGACAGGAATTTAATAACCTGATTTCCGGTGAACATGACAACAAGAGTCTGGAAGCTGTATTGAAGTCTATTGAATATACAAGCGGTATTCGTTATAAGAAAGAAGGAAACCGGTTGTTGCTGTATAAATAGTGAAAATATATTAATGCAACCCTAGCTACTTACTACAAGTGTGTATTATATATATTCCCGGAATACTAATAAAAAACAGTCAATCATGAAAGCACCCTCTTAGTTTATAAAAAAATAGGAGCTATCTCTCAGAGAAGCCCCTATCCTGTAATCCGGACGGATATTCATTCGTTTCGACCCGTGTGAATAACGTATCGCGACATTACAATCCTTGGTTTTTAATAATTTATTCAATTACTAAAACATGCAAATCTATGAATAATCCTTTGAATACTAAAAGAAAAGGTAGAAACATGCGTTTCTTTTTAGCTTTTTTGCTATTCGTTGGCTTGTTGTTTACATTTAACAATGCCTATGCTCAGGATGGAAAAAAGATAACAATCAATGTTCAGGACGAACCTATTGGGAATGTTTTCAACCAATTGGCTAAGTTGACGGGAGTTAAGTTCTTCTATGATCAGGAAGTGGTGGCCGGAGTGCCCCATGTATTACTGAATGTTAAGAACGCTCCTTTAGAAACTGTTTTGAGTGAGATAGCCAAACAGACAAAGTTGTATTTCTATAGAAATGACAATACCATTTCGGTAAGTATAAAGCCAGCGGAAGTTGCCGGGAATGCGGTGCGAAGAATAAATCTTTCCGGTAATGTTGTCGATGAAAAAGGGGAGGCGGTGATTGGTGCCAGTATTGTGGTGGATGGAACCACACAGGGGACTATCACCAATATCGACGGTGCCTATAACTTGCCGGATGTAGCGGAAAATGCAACGGTGACTATATCATATGTCGGCTATATACCGCAAAATTTTGCAGCCGGAGACAAGACTTTGGCAAAGATTGTATTGAAAGAAGACAGCGAGCAGTTGGAAGAAGTGGTCGTTGTGGGATATGGTACGGTGAAGAAGCGCGATTTGACCGGTTCGGTGGCATCTTTAAATTCGGAAACGATTACGGCCGTTCCCACTACTACTGCGGTAGAGGCCTTGCAGGGACGTGCTTCGGGTGTGGTTGTTTCCACCTCCAATTGGTCTCCGGGAGCATCTCCCAGTGTCCTGATACGTGGCAAGCGTTCCATCAACGCCAGCAATGACCCGTTGTTTGTGGTAGACGGCATTCCTGTGACGGGCGGTGTGGGAGAAATCAGTCCGTCCGACATAGAGTCTATGGAAGTGTTGAAGGATGCTTCGGCCACGGCAATTTATGGTTCGCGTGGAGTCAACGGTGTCATCATCATCACTACCAAGCAAGGAAAAGAAGGACGAACACATGTAGATTATAATGGATATGTAGGTATCCAGACCATTCAGAATAAACTGGATTTGATGGACGGTGCGGAGTATGCCGAATATACCCGCGAAGCATACAGAAATAGTACGGGGCCAATAAGTATCTGTCTGACGTGCCCAATAAAGAACAGGACATGCTGTTGCCCATGTTTAAGCAAGACCCCTATGTGCTGAAGTCTGTGATGATGGCTTATGACGAAAACGGCAATTATGACCCTTCTAAAATGCGCTCCTTCAACTGGTTCGACCAGGTTACCCGTACCGGCATCGTGACCGACCACCAAGTAAACGTAAGAGGTGGCGGAGCAAAAAACGAGCTTCATGGCTTCCGCTACTTATAATAAGACGGAAGGTATCATGAAAGACCAGGATTATAAGCGCTATTCCATTCGTTTCAACATCAACCATAATATTAATAAGTATGTCAAGATAGGCGGCCAGATACAATTCTCGCACTCCGTACAAAACCGGGGGAGCGGGATGGAAACCGACATGCATCTGTACCGCATCGCTCCATTGGGACGTTTCCAGAATGAGGACGGTACTTATCCCGGTCTGGTGGGCGGCGACTCACAAATGTACAATCCTTTGATGAATATGGTGGATGGCGCGGTAGACCGTCCGTTGAAGAACAGCCGCTTCCTGGGTAGTTATTATGCCGACATCAAGCTTCCGGTGGAAGGACTGAGTTTCCGTTCTAATTTCGGTATCGACTCGCGCACGGAGCAGGATTATGAATACTATGCTTCTGCCACGACGGAGCGCCAGAATGGTAATTCTTACGCTTCGAATGTGGTGACGAAATATACCATGTTTACTTGGGAAAACTGCTTCTCTTACAACCACGACTTCAACAACAAACATTCCCTGGGAGTGACGTTGCTGCAATCCATTCAGCAGGACTTGTCGGAAAACCTCAGTGGGGAAGTGCAGAAGCTGCCCTCGGATATTCTAAAATACTACGACCTGTCTTCCGGCCTGATGATTGACGGAGTGGGCAGTAACTATATCAAGTGGAACATGGCCTCTTTTATGGGACATATCAATTACGGATACCTGGGCAGGTATCTGTTGACCGTGTCTGCCCGCTATGACGGTTCTTCTCGTTTGGCAGAGGGGCATAAGTGGGTATTGTTCCCCTCGGCGGCTTTGGCATGGCGCATCAGCGACGAAGCATTCATGCGGAAGATGTCCTGGTTGGATAATCTGAAACTGCGTGTCGGTTACGGTAAGACGGGGAACTCGGCCGTAGACCCTTATCAGACCAAAGGGCAACTGGCATTGCAACATTATGTGTTCAACAACGGCGGTTCGGAATACATTGGCTATAGTCCTTCCGTCATGGCAAACAGCCAACTTACTTGGGAGACGACCGACCAATGGAACATAGGACTTGATTTCGGTTTCCTGAAGAACCGTATTAACGGCTCGGTAGAACTCTATCTACAGAATACGAAAGACTTGCTTCTGGAACGGCGGTTGCCGGTTGTGTCCGGTTTCTCTAACGTAATCTCCAACGTCGGCTCTACCCGTAATAAAGGTATTGAAATCACCTTGAATACCCGCAATATAGTGAATAAGAATTTCACATGGGCCACAGACCTGACATTCTCCGCCAATAAAGAAGAAATCGTAGAACTGTATAACGGAAAAGTGGATGATATAGGCAGCCTTTGGTTCATAGGGTATCCGATTGATGTGTATTACGACTATAAGAAAACCGGCATCTGGCAAAATACTACGGAGGACTTGGCCGAAATGGCAAAGTTCAATGAGAAAGGGGCAAACTTTACTCCCGGTTCTATCAGGTTGCAAGATGTGGACGGTGACTATAAGATAACGGATAAGGACAAGCAAATCCTGGGAAGTACCCGCCCGAAGTTTGTGGCGAGTATGGTTAACAATTTCGAATACAAAGGTTTCGATTTGTCTGTCTTCTTATATGCAAGCGTGGGAGGGATGTTGAAGAATAAAATCGAGTTTATGGAGAAGCCGGGACGTGCAAACACCATCAAGCTGGATTATTGGACTCCGAACAATCCCACCAATGCTTTCCCGCGTCCTACGGCTGATGTGGAGAAGCTGGACTATATTTCGTCTTTAGGGTATGACAAGGCCGATTTCCTGCGCGTAAGGAATATCACATTGGGATATACCTTGCCCGAGAAAGCAAGCAAAAAGATATTGATGGATAAAGTCCGTCTTTATATCAGTGCAAATAATCCGTTCATCTTTACCGGCTTCACCGGTATAGATCCGGAAGGTGCTAACGGGCGTACTGCGCCTAGCTACAGTACTTGGATGTTTGGTATTAATTTGTCTATGTAAAAAAAACTTGTGGTATGAAAATAACTAAATTATTAGCAATAGTTGCCATCTGGTCAACTTTTGCGGGATGTACGGATTGGTTGAGCGAAGACGGTGCTCCCAACTGACTTATGACTATTATGAGACGAAAGAAGGTGTGGATGCTGCCGTCATATCGGCGTATAGCTATCTGCGATGGGGATGTGGTGGCGAACGGTTTGACGTACTTACGGAAATGGGTACGGACTTGTTTGTGGCCGGCAGTGACGGAAATTATAAGGCATCGTTCAATGCTTATGGTACTCAGTTGAACCCTGATGTGGATATTCTGGACGGAATGTGGGAAATCACTATAAAGGTATCGGTACCGCTAACATTGCAATGGGGCGTATCCTTACTTCAGAACTTAGCGAAAGCGAGAAAAAGCAGAGTTATGCGGAAATACAGTTTATACGTGCTTTCCTGTATTTTGATTTGGTACAGCAGTTCGGTCGCATCCCATTGGTTACGGAGGGCAGTCTGGACGTAAGAACCGACTTCAAGAGAGCCTCTGTTGAAGATGTGTACAAGCAGATTATAACAGACTTGCGGGCCTGTGTGGATAACCTCTCGCCCACGGCAAGCGAAAAGGGACGTGCCACGAGCTATGCCGCCGCCCATTTGCTGGCAAAGGTTTACCTGACTCGCGGCAGTGCCGTGAGGGATGCACGCGGACAGCAACCCACGGATATGGATAGCACGTTGTATTACTCGGAGAAGGTTATTAAGGAAGGAAAGGATTATTCGCTGGTTCCTGATTTTGCAGACTTGTGGGATATTGATAATATGGGCAATTCGGAAGTAATCTTTGCCGTTCAGTTCACCAATAACTCTATCTTCAATGACGGAGGAAATACGTTCCACCTGTATTGGTTGCCGGTATATGACGACGAACCGGGCATGCAGCGCGACATCTTCTACGGACGTCCTTACAAGCGTTTCAGGCCAAGCGAGAAAACATTGTTCCAGTTGTTCGACCGCAAGAATGACTCACGTTTCTATAAAAGTTTCCGTTGGGTGTTCCTGTCGAACAATGCGAAGACTATTCCTACATGGAAGGAGTTGAAAGACGACTCCGAAACGTATATTTCACGCCTGACCCTGCCAAGAACCAGATGGCCGGGAAGCGAAGTTCGAACTGGGCGATACCGCCGTTTATTATACCATCGAGAAGACGGGATTGGGAGGGCAAAGTCTGGATATGAAGAAACTGCGTGCCGACAAGAAGCATGTTTATTATCCCTATGAAATGCACGACTTGAAGCATTATCCTAATCTGATAAAGCACATGGCTCCCAACCGTCCGTCGGTTGCAGAAAGAGCATCTTCCAGCGAATGGGTTCGTATGCGCTTGGGTGAAACCTATCTGATTGCGGCGGAAGCGGCAGGCAGAAAAGGCGATTATGCTTTAGCGGCTACTTATCTGAACGTGGTGCGCGAGCGTGCGGCATGGCATAAGGATGAAGCCAAGGCACCCCAATATTACACAATCGAAGGAGGAGAGAACGATACGGACAGCACATTCCCCGAGATAAAAGTTACCGAGGAACAGTTGCGTAGTTCGGATTTCGTTAGCTTCATGTTGGACGAGCGTGGACGTGAGTTGCTTGGTGAACTTGCCGTTGGGAGGACTTGGTGCGCACCGAGAAGTTCTATGACTGGGTGAAACAGTACAATTCGGATGCAAAGGGCTTGAAGGAATATCATAAGTTGCATCCTATTCCTCAAACACATATTGACCGTTTGAAACCGGCAGGCGAGGTCAGCGAGGAACAAAATGAAGGATACTATTAATAGAGTTCGTTATTGATTAAAAGTATAATTATGAGGAATTTAAGGATTTGTATACCCCTGCTTCTACTGCTTCTCCAGGTAGGAGCATGGGCACAGCAGACAAATAGGGTAGACACCATCCGCGAAAAGCTATTCGACCCGAATAGCCGTGAGGTATTGGTTGCTTCCCATCGGGGTGACTGGCGGAATGCCTGTGAGAATTCTGTAGAGGCTGTGGAGAATGCCATCCGTATGGGGGTTGATATTGTGGAGATAGACTTGGGGCGTACTAAAGACGGCGAGTTGATAGTGATGCACGATGATAAAGTAGACCGAACCACCACCGGAAAAGGCTATATAAAGGATTTGACCTTAGCCGAAATCAAGCAGTTGAGGCTGCGCAACGGGTGCAACATCCGGACAATCTATAAAGTCCCTACTTTGGAGGAAGTGTTGCTGGTGGCAAAAGGCCGGGTGATGCTGAACCTGGATAAGGCTTTCGACTGCTTCGACCAGGTGTATGAATTGCTTGAAAAGACGGAAACCACCAATCTGGTAATCATGAAAAGCGATACTCCTGCCGAAGAGGTGAAGCGTGATTACGGCAAATACCTGGATAAAGTGGTCTTCATGCCGAAGGTTAACCTGGATGGGGAAGATGCTATCCGGAAGCTGAATGACTATCTCCGGGTGCTGAAGCCGGTTGCCATAGAATTCAAGTTTGCCCATGACACCAATCAGTTGCCTTATGAGGTGAAGAAGTTGATGACGGGCAAGTCTCACATATGGTATAATACGTTGTGGGACACCCATGTCGGCGGACATGACGATGATTGTTCGTTGGTAGACCCGGATAAGGGCTACGGCTACCTGATAGACAATCTGGGCGCTACCATTCTGCAAACGGATCGTCCGGCCTATCTGATTGGTTATTTGAAGCATAAATCGAAATAGGTATCCGGCAAACCGCAACTTCTTCGTTGAAATCTTGCCTGTTCTTGCATTATTTGTTTTCTTTGTGGAAACAAAAGATGAAGACGGTATGAAAAAGATTATCAATCCCTGGAAAGATATGGAAGGCTATAATTGCTTCGGTTGTTCCCCCGACAATGAGTCGGGGGTGAGAATGGAGTTCTACGAGGACGGAGATGAAGTGATAAGTATCTGGAAGCCGAGGCCCGAATATCAGGGCTGGCTGAATACGTTGCATGGCGGCATTCAGTCGGTGTTGCTGGACGAGATTTGCGGTTGGGTAGTGTTCCGCAAGCTACAGACTGGCGGGGTGGCGTCGAAAATGGAGACGCGCCTCCGCAAGTCTATATCGACGAAAGACACGCATGTGGTGCTGCGTGCCTCCCTGCGCGAACAGAAACGTAATATTGCCGTAATAGAGGCGCGGCTCTACAATAGCGAAGGAGAACTCTGCACGGAAGCCATCTGCACCTACTTCACTTTCCCCAGGGAGAAGGCGGAGAAGGAGATGTGTTTTCATCACTGCGATGTGGAGCCGGAAGAGATATTGCCGTTAATTTGAAAGAAAAAAACAAACTTTTTGTGATAATTCTTTGGCAGTTTGAAACGAAACGTTTACTTTTGTCGCATTAGAATAAAGAATATGAAGATTAACGCTACACATCATCACCATCATCATCCTGACGAATAGCTCGGTGGGCGAATGAGTGTATATGTATAACGCAAAAACATAAATGACGAGGCTTACCGGATAGGGGTAAGCCTCGTTTTTTGTTTTCAGGTATACGCGTTGAAGTGGTAATAAAGTAATAATTAAATAGTAACAGAGTCATGTTAAGAATTGCAGTACAAGCCAAGGGTCGTCTCTACGACGAGACGATGTCCTTTCTGGAAGAGTCGGACATTAAGTTGAGTGTCATGAAACGCTCGTTGTTGGTACAGTCTTCCAATTTTCCTATCGAGGTGTTGTTCCTGCGGGATGATGATATTCCGCAGACGGTGGCTACGGGAGTGGCCGACATCGGCATCGTAGGCGAAAACGAGTACAGGGAGAAGAACGAGGATGCGGAGATTGTCAAGCGTCTGGGTTTCAGCAAGTGCCGGCTTTCGCTGGCTATGCCGAAGGACATTGAATATCCCGGTGTGGAGTGGTTCAACGGGAAGAAGATTGCAACGTCCTATCCCGGCATCCTTTCTCGCTATCTGAAAGAGCAGGGGGTCGATGCGGAGATACACGTCATCACCGGCTCGGTGGAGGTATCGCCGGGCATCGGACTGGCGGATGCGATATTTGATATTGTAAGCTCCGGCTCCACGCTGGTGAGCAACCGCTTGAAAGAAGTGGAAGTGGTGATGAAGTCCGAAGCGCTGCTGATAGGCAACAAGAACATGAGCGAGGACAAGAAGGAGGTGCTGCGGGAACTGCTGTTCCGCATGGATGCGGTGAAGACGGCGGAAGACAAGAAGTATGTGCTGATGAATGCTCCGAAGGATAAGTTGGCGGAGATTGTTGCCGTGCTTCCGGGCATGAAGAGCCCGACGGTGATGCCGCTGGCGCAGGAAGGCTGGTGCTCGGTACACACGGTGCTCGATGAGAAGTGCTTCTGGGAGATTATCGGAAAGCTGAAGGCGCTGGGAGCGGAAGGTATTCTGGTGCTGCCGATTGAGAAGATGATTATTTGAGAACCCCTCGTTCCCCTGAATGGGAAGGAGAATAGTTCTTGATATAGTGTGGACGGGGATATACTTGTAATGGGCTGGGTCACGGACTTAAATATTCTCACCCGTATAGTGAGGGGTCAAAACACCCGGATGTTTTGGTGTAAAACATCCCTATGTTTTGGTATAAAACATCCGGGTGTTTTAGTGCAAAACATCCGGGTGTTTTGAGGGCTCAGTCCTAGGGAGAGATGAGCTCAGTCCTAAGGCGGGAGGTACTCTCCCTTACTAAGTACTCATTAATATAATTTAGACTGATATAAAACGTATGAAACTAATAATCAATCCCGATAAATCGCAGTGGGCGGAGTTGCTGAAACGTCCAGTGATGAATACGGAAAACCTGTTCGATACGGTGCGGAGCATCATCGACCGTGTGAAGGCGGAAGGTGACCGGGCCGTGTTGGAGTATGAAGAAAAGTTCGACAAAGCAGTGCTGACGTCGCTTGCCGTGACGGACGAAGATCTGGAAGAGGCTGAAACCCAGGTGGGCGAGGAACTGAAAACCGCCATCCGCCTGGCAAAACAAAATATAGAAACCTTCCATGCGGCACAACGCTTTGAAGGCAAACGGGTGCAGACGCAACCGGGAGTGACTTGCTGGCAGAAGGCGGTTGCCATCGAAAAGGTGGGGCTGTACATTCCGGGCGGTACGGCGCCGCTGTTCTCCACCGTGCTGATGCTGGCCGTCCCTGCCAAGATAGCCGGATGCCAGGAGATTGTGCTTTGCACGCCTCCGGGCAAGGATGGAAAAGTACACCCTGCCGTATTGTTTGCGGCAAAAGTGGCGGGCGTGAACCGTATCTTCAAAGCCGGTGGGGTGCAGGCCATTGCCGCCATGGCTTACGGAACGGAGAGTGTGTCGAAAGTATATAAGATTTTCGGCCCGGGCAACCAGTATGTGACGGCTGCCAAGCAGTTGGTGAGCCTGCGCGATGTAGCGATTGACATGCCTGCCGGGCCGTCCGAAGTGGAGGTTCTGGCAGACGAAACGGCCAATCCGGTATTTGTAGCCGCCGATTTGCTGAGTCAGGCGGAGCATGGGGTGGATAGCCAGGCGATGCTGATTACCACTTCCGAAGCGTTGCAGCAAGCGGTAAAGGCGGAAGTGGAGCGTCAGCTCGCTCTGTTGCCCCGCAAGGAAATCGCGGAGAAGTCGTTGGCTAACAGTAAATTGATAGTAGTGCGCAGCATGGATGAGGCTATCGAACTGACCAACGCCTATGCCCCAGAACATCTTATCATTGAAACGGCCGATTATATGTCCGTGGCAGAGCAGGTGGTGAATGCCGGCTCGGTATTCCTGGGCTCTCTCACTCCGGAGAGTGCAGGTGATTATGCTTCGGGCACCAACCACACGCTGCCTACCAACGGCTATGCCAAAGCCTATAGCGGGGTAAGCCTCGACAGCTTTATCCGCAAGATAACCTTCCAGGAGATAAAGCCCGAAGGAATACGCATCATCGGCCCTGCCATCGAGGAAATGGCTGCCAACGAACATCTGGATGCACACAAAAATGCAGTAACCGTAAGACTGAAAACCATATGAAAACATTACAAGAACTTACCCGGCCGAATATCTGGCGCTTGAAGCCTTATTCTTCTGCACGCGGCGAATACAACGGTGCGGCCGCATCCGTATTTCTCGATGCCAACGAAAACCCGTATAACTTGCCTCATAACCGTTATCCGGACCCTATGCAGTGGGAACTGAAAAAGGAACTGTCGAAGATAAAGAAAGTCAGTCCCGAACGCATCTTCCTGGGCAACGGAAGCGATGAAGCGATAGACCTTGTGTTTCGTGCTTTCTGCGAGCCGCGCGTGGATAATGTGGTAGCCATCGACCCCACTTACGGCATGTATCAGGTCTGCGCGGACGTGAATGATGTGGAATACCGCAAGGTGCTGCTGGATGAAAACTTTCAGTTTTCGGCCGATAAGTTGCTGGCGGCTGCGGATGAACACACGAAGTTAATCTTCCTTTGTTCTCCGAATAATCCGACCGGAAGCGACCTGCTCCGAAGCGAGATTGAAAAGCTTATCCGCGAGTTTGACGGACTGGTGATATTGGATGAGGCTTATAATGATTTTTCGGATGCTCCTTCGTTCCTGGAAGAGCTGGATAAGCATCCCAATCTGATTGTATTCCAGACTTTCTCCAAAGCATGGGGATGTGCCGCCATCCGTCTGGGCATGGCGTTTTCTTCGCAGGAGATTATAGCTATTCTCAACAAGATAAAGTATCCTTATAATGTGAACCAACTGACACAGAAACAAGCTATTGAGATGCTTCACCGCTATTATGAAATAGAGCGTTGGGTGAAGACCTTGAAGGAAGAGCGCGAAAGCCTGGAAGAGGAATTTGCCAAGCTGCCCTGCACGGTGAAGATATTCCCTTCGCATGCCAATTTCTTCCTTACCCGTGTGACGGATGCTGTGAAGATATATAACTATCTGGTGAGCGAGGGTATCATTGTCCGCAACCGCAATTCCGTGTCGCTCTGTGGCAACTGCCTTCGGGTGACAGTGGGGACGCGGCTTGAGAATGAAAAGCTGATTGGGGCGTTGAAGAAATACAAATAATAATAATTTAGTGCTTCACCACAGATTACACAGATTAACACAGATTTTCTCAGATAATATAATTGTAGTATCTGTCATTCAGAGCGAAGCGTTGCTCTCCCCCGATAACGGGGGAGTTTGGAGGGGGTTAATCTCTTCTCTAAGCACATAGCTACACTGATAAAAGGGAGTAGATTCTTCGCTTCGCTCTGAATGACAGATAGTATTGGTAATCATCGCAGGAAGAGAAAATCTGTGCTAATCTGTGTAATCTGTGGTGGAATAAACAACAATAAATACTTATGAAGAAAGTTCTTTTTATAGACCGTGACGGCACGTTGGTCATAGAGCCGCCTGTAGACTATCAGTTGGACTCGTTGGAGAAGTTGGAGTTTTATCCGAAAGTAATGCGTAATCTGGGGTTCATCCGTAGCAAGCTGGATTTCGAGTTCGTGATGGTGACCAATCAGGACGGACTGGGCACGGCCTCCTTTCCGGAAGAAACATTCTGGCCGGCACACAATCTGATGATGAAAACCTTGGAGGGCGAAGGCGTCATATTCGATGACATCTGCATCGACCGCAGTATGCCGGAAGATAATGCACCGACACGCAAACCCCGCACCGGTATGCTTACGAAGTATCTGAATAATCCGGAATACGACCTGGCAAATAGTTTTGTGATAGGCGACCGCCCCACGGATGTGGAATTGGCAAAGAGCTTAGGTTGTCGTGCCATTCTGTTGCAAGAAGATATGAGTATACTGAAGCCCGTATCAGCAGGGGGAGAGGCTGCATGTGACGGTCTGGAAGAAATCTGCGCACTAGCTACAAAGGATTGGGGTGAAGTAGCTGAGTTCCTGTTTGCCGGTGAGCGTACAGCTGAAGTGCAGCGTACCACCAAAGAAACGGACATTTATGTATCGGTAAATCTGGATGGAAATGGATATTGTGATATTCATACTGGTCTTGGTTTCTTCAACCACATGCTCGAACAGATAGGCAAGCATGGTGGCCTCGACCTGACAATCCGTGTGAAAGGTGACTTGGAAGTGGACGAACATCATACTATAGAAGATACGGCGCTTGCATTGGGCGATTGCCTCTATCGGGCATTAGGCAGCAAGCGGGGCATCGAACGCTATGGGTATGCATTGCCTATGGATGATTGTCTTTGTCAGGTATGCCTCGATTTCGGCGGACGTCCGTGGTTGGTGTGGGATGCAGAGTTTAAGCGCGAGAAGATAGGGGAGATGCCTACGGAAATGTTTCTGCACTTCTTTAAGTCCCTGAGTGATGCTGCCAAGATGAACCTTAATATCAAAGCGGAAGGTCAGAATGAACATCATAAGATAGAAGGTATCTTCAAAGCATTGGCAAGAGCCCTGAAAATGGCGGTGAAGAGGGATATCTATCATTATGAGTTGCCAAGCTCGAAAGGGATATTATAATTAAGTTATGTAGGTATTAGATATTAAGCATACCGTGCTTTAATATCTAATACTTATATATAATAATGTATGCTTTCTCCTTGTTTCCTCCCTTGTTTTCTCCTCTTCCAAGATTTATGTTCTACAACACATTTGTCAATCAGCATGTTACGAAAAAGTTTCATCTTTCTTTAAAAAAATAGTCAGATATGTTTGGTACATATTGATAAATCCTCTACTTTTGCATCCACTTTCGAGAACGAGAGCAGCGATAGATTGACATTCTGACAGAAACGGCGTAGGAGCTGGTTTAGTATTTTTCTTTTATCTCCCTTTCGACGAGAGAGACGACGAGAAAAAGAAAAATAAAAAAACTTCGAAAATAATTTGGAGTATATAATTAAAAGTTCTCACCTTTGCACCCGCTTTCTGAAAAGAACAGCAATTTAAAAACGAAGCGATCTTTGAACAGATTTACATAAACAATACAAGTAGTACAAGAGCAAGGCTAGTTTCTTAGCGATAAGAAATGGTCTTGGGTAAAACTAAAAGAACCGTCAATACTTATCTAATAGGTAATTGGGAAACTTTTAATAAACCGAGCGTCCTGAACAGATAACAACGAGTTTGTTTGTTATGTTCATAAGTGAATAACTTATAACTTATAACTCATAACTTACAACTCAAAACAATACTTTTACAATGAAGAGTTTGATCCTGGCTCAGGATGAACGCTAGCTACAGGCTTAACACATGCAAGTCGAGGGGCAGCATAATTTTAGCTTGCTAAAATTGATGGCGACCGGCGCACGGGTGAGTAACACGTATCCAACCTGCCGATTACTCTGGGATAGCCTTTCGAAAGAAAGATTAATACCGGATAGTATAAAGAAACCGCATGGTTTTCTTATTAAAGATTTATTGGTAATCGATGGGGATGCGTTCCATTAGCTTGTTGGCGGGGTAACGGCCCACCAAGGCATCGATGGATAGGGGTTCTGAGAGGAAGGTCCCCCACATTGGAACTGAGACACGGTCCAAACTCCTACGGGAGGCAGCAGTGAGGAATATTGGTCAATGGGCGGGAGCCTGAACCAGCCAAGTCGCGTGAAGGATGACTGCCCTATGGGTTGTAAACTTCTTTTATATGGGAATAAAGTGAGTCACGTGTGGCTTTTTGTATGTACCATATGAATAAGGATCGGCTAACTCCGTGCCAGCAGCCGCGGTAATACGGAGGATCCGAGCGTTATCCGGATTTATTGGGTTTAAAGGGAGCGTAGGCGGATGCTTAAGTCAGTTGTGAAAGTTTGCGGCTCAACCGTAAAATTGCAGTTGAAACTGGGTGTCTTGAGTGCAGCAGAGGTGGGCGGAATTCGTGGTGTAGCGGTGAAATGCTTAGATATCACGAAGAACTCCGATTGCGAAGGCAGCTCACTGGAGTGTAACTGACGCTGATGCTCGAAAGTGTGGGTATCAAACAGGATTAGATACCCTGGTAGTCCACACAGTAAACGATGAATACTCGCTGTTGGCGATACACAGTCAGCGGCCAAGCGAAAGCATTAAGTATTCCACCTGGGGAGTACGCCGGCAACGGTGAAACTCAAAGGAATTGACGGGGGCCCGCACAAGCGGAGGAACATGTGGTTTAATTCGATGATACGCGAGGAACCTTACCCGGGCTTAAATTGCATCTGACAGACTGTGAAAGCGGTTCTTCTTCGGACAGATGTGAAGGTGCTGCATGGTTGTCGTCAGCTCGTGCCGTGAGGTGTCGGCTTAAGTGCCATAACGAGCGCAACCCTTATTGTTAGTTACCAGCATGTAATGATGGGGACTCTAACGAGACTGCCAGCGTAAGCTGTGAGGAAGGTGGGGATGACGTCAAATCAGCACGGCCCTTACATCCGGGGCGACACACGTGTTACAATGGCGTGGACAAAGAGCAGCTACTGGGCGACCAGATGCGAATCTCCAAACCACGTCTCAGTTCGGATCGAAGTCTGCAACCCGACTTCGTGAAGCTGGATTCGCTAGTAATCGCGCATCAGCCATGGCGCGGTGAATACGTTCCCGGGCCTTGTACACACCGCCCGTCAAGCCATGGGAGTTGGGGGTGCCTGAAGTCCGTAACCGCTGAGGATCGGCCTAGGGTAAAACCGATGACTGGGGCTAAGTCGTAACAAGGTAGCCGTACCGGAAGGTGCGGCTGGAACACCTCCTTTCTGGAGCGACGCTTGAAAGACTTGAAAGTTGGTTCTTGGTGTTATACTTCCATAAGAACCTCTTGTACTGCGAGTAATTGTTTATTAAAATAATAAGAGAAAGTAGAAGCCGAGCCGCAAGGTGAGGGTTTGACTGACAGTCCTATAGCTCAGTTGGTTAGAGCGCTACACTGATAATGTAGAGGTCGGCAGTTCAACTCTGCCTGGGACTACTCTGAAAAGAGGGGGATTAGCTCAGCTGGCTAGAGCACCTGCTTTGCACGCAGGGGGTCAACGGTTCGAATCCGTTATTCTCCACTCCGGAATAGTTGTTATGCCATTATAAGCAAATCACTTGTAACTCATAGCTTATAACTTATTCCACCGTTCTTTGACATGATGTACAAAAAAAGTAAAGTTAAAGCTGAAAGTATATATCGACCATACGTGATCGGTAAGACAAAAAGTAAGAAAGGGCGCATGGCGGATGCCTTGGCTCTCGGAGGCGATGAAGGACGTGATAAGCTGCGATAAGCTACGGGTAGGTGCAAATGACCTTTGATCCGTAGATTTCCGAATGGGACAACCCAATACTTTGAAGAAGTATTATCCTGCTTTGCAGGAGGCTAACGCAGGGAACTGAAACATCTTAGTACCTGCAGGAAAAGAAAATAAATAATGATTCCCCTAGTAGTGGCGAGCGAACGGGGATTAGCCCAAACCACCCATGTTACGGCATGGGTGGGGTTGTAGGACCACGTTGTGGCATGAAAATTGGTGAGTGGAAGTTTCTGGAAAGCAACTCCATAGACGGTGACAGACCGGTACACGAAGCCAATCTAAGTCTAGTGGTATCCTGAGTAGCGCGGAGCACGAGGAATTCTGCGTGAATCTGCCGGGACCATCCGGTAAGGCTAAATACTCCCGAGAGACCGATAGTGAACCAGTACTGTGAAGGAAAGGTGAAAAGCACTTCGAATAGAAGAGTGAAATAGTTCCTGAAACCATGCGCCTACAAGCGGTCGGAGCACCTTCGTGGTGTGACGGCGTGCCTTTTGCATAATGAACCTACGAGTTGCTTTTTCCGGCAAGGTTAAGGGTCTCAGACCCGGATCCGAAGCGAAAGCGAGTCTGAACAGGGCGTTTTAGTCGGAAGGAGTAGACGCGAAACCAAGTGATCTACCCTTGGGCAGGTTGAAGGACAGGTAACACTGTCTGGAGGACCGAACCGATAAGCGTTGAAAAGCTTCCGGATGACCTGAGGGTGGGGGTGAAAGGCTAATCAAACTTGGAGATAGCTCGTACTCCCCGAAATGCATTTA
>JAJQAY010000115.1 GCA_021203515.1 Bacteroides sp.
ACGCAAATTCTATTTTACTACATTTACGGGGACGGTAATGTCAGCAGAAAAGTTTTTTTTGCTTTCTTTCTGATACTGTTATCTGTTATTGTCGCTTACTAATGTTATTTGGGATTAGTCGTAAAACTTGGTGGGTGCTTGTCTTATCCTGGTTTTAAGCCGTCGGGCTCTGTCTTTATGATTGTCGGACAACGTCTCTATTTTCGCCCGAAGTCGGCAGGGATTTCGCCCCATTGCTTGGTTTCCCATTTAAGGATGCGGGTGGAGTAAGTGTTTTCGCGCAGCCACTTCTCGGCGCGCTCTATCAGTTTGAAGAGCTCTTCGGTTTTGGCCTCGCGCGGCAACTTCGTCTTGCATTTCTTCTGCCGTACCCAACTGATGGCATTGACGCTGTCGCTGTAGATAGGCATGTCGAACCCCTTCTGTTTCAGCAGGGCAAGTCCGTGCACGATGGCGAGAAATTCACCGATATTATTAGTGCCGTAGACCGGGCCGAAGTGAAATACCTCCTGCCGGCTGGCAACGTGCACGCCCCGATACTCCATTGCTCCGGGGTTTCCGCTGCAAGCAGCATCCACGGCAAGGCTGTTGTCGAAGACGGCAGAGGGGAGGAGAGCGTCGGTGTTTTTGAGAGTTGCGGCCGTTGGTGACGGGTTTCGTTTGATGTACTCATAGGGCGAGGAGGCAAAAGCCCGTTCTGCCTCTTCGCGGGTTTCAAACGATTTGCATTTCGCCCCTTCGTAGCCTTTGGTCTGTAGCTGGCAGTCTGTCCAGGAAGTATAAATGCCCGGAGCAACGCCTGCCCATACAACGTAGAATTTCTCTTTCTTCATAACTCGGGCAAAGGTACAAATATATTCCACAAATCCGAACAAATAGCCCCGTCTGCTTGTTATCTTACTAAGATAAAACAATGAAAATGAAGGAGAAATATATGAGAAGAACATTTGAAGAAGCAATGGAACATCGGCGCAGCTATTATTCTATTGGCGGTGATTCCCCCGTATTGGACGAGGAAGTGGTACATATTGTCCGTGAGGCAGTGAAGCATGTGCCGTCGGCACTCAACTCGCAATCCACGCGGATTGTGTTGTTGTTGGGTGATGAACATAAGAAACTGTGGGACATCGTGAAGGAGACCTTGAAGAAGCGTATCCCTGCGGCGGCATTCGCCAAGACGGAAGCCAAGATTGACGGCAGTTTTGCCTGCGGACACGGCACTGTTCTCTATTTTGAGGATACGGCAGCGGTGAAGAAGTTGCAGGAAGCATTCCCCACGTATAGCGAGAACTTCCCCACGTGGTCGCAACATACCTCTGTCATGCACCAGTTTGCCATCTGGACGATGCTCGAAGATAAAGGCCTGGGAGCTTCCCTCCAACACTACAACCCGCTGATTGACGAAGAAGTGCGCCGCACGTGGAGTCTGCCCGAAAGCTGGATGCTCATTGCCGAAATGCCCTTCGGTACGCCTACCGGTGAACCGGGAGAAAAAGAATACCAGGACTTGAGCGAACGCATCAAAATTTTCCTCTAATTCTGCGGCCGTCACAACATAGAATTGCCTATCTTTGCCCGCAAGCGGTAAGTAACTATGATACGTATTTTTTTGACCGGCTACATGGGTGCCGGTAAAACAACTTTAGGAAAGGCTTTTGCCCGCCAACTGAATGTGCCCTTCATCGACTTGGACTGGTACATCGAAGAACGTTTTCACAAATCTATTCGTGAATTGTTCGCCGAGCGGGGAGAGGCCTCTTTTCGTGAATTGGAGCGGACGATGCTGCACGAGGCGGGCGAGTTTGAGGATGTCGTCATCTCCACAGGCGGCGGCACTCCTTGTTTCTTCGACAACATGGACTTTATGAACGGGCAGGGGCAGGCCGTTTTTCTCGACGTGCATCCCGATGTACTGTTCAGGCGTCTGCGGGTAGCCACGCAGCAGCGCCCCATCCTGCAAGGCAAGACGGACGAAGAATTGCGCTCTTTCATAGTGGAAGCGCTGGAAAAGCGTGCACCGTTCTATCGGCAAGCCCGCTACCGCTTCGATGCCGGACATCTGGAAAGCCGGGGACAGATTGCCGAATCCGTGCAACAGTTGCGTAATCTGCTAGACGTATAATCCCTTGTAAATGTGTGTTTTTCGCCTGAAAGACTGGGATATATCAGATTTATATGTATTTTTGTACCCCTTATATTAAAACTACTAAACAGCAGAGTTACAGAAAATGAGAAAATGGCGTATTGAAGATTCAGAAGAGTTGTACAACATAACAGGTTGGGGCACTTCGTACTTTGGCATCAATGACAAAGGTCATGTTGTAGTGACACCTCGTAAAGACGGCGGAGTGGCCGTCGATTTGAAAGAGTTGGTAGACGATTTGCAACTGCGCGATGTGACGACTCCCATGTTGGTTCGCTTCCCCGACATCCTCGACAATCGGATTGAAAAGATTTCCTGCTGCTTCAAGCAGGCAGCCGAGGAGTATGGCTACAAGGCGGAGAACTTCATCATCTATCCGATTAAGGTCAACCAGATGCGTCCGGTAGTCGAAGAGATTATCAGCCACGGCAAGAAGTTCAACCTCGGACTGGAAGCGGGTTCCAGACCCGAATTGCACGCAGTGATCGCCATCAATATGGACTCCGATTCGCTGATTATCTGTAACGGATACAAGGACGAAAGCTATATTGAGCTTGCTTTGCTGGCGCAGAAGATGGGAAAACGCATCTTCCTCGTAGTAGAGAAAATGAACGAACTGAAGTTGATTGCCAAGATGGCGAAGCAATTGAACGTGAAGCCCAATATCGGTATTCGTATCAAGCTGGCTTCTTCGGGAAGCGGCAAATGGGAGGACTCCGGCGGTGATGCCAGCAAGTTCGGGCTTTCTTCGAGTGAATTGCTCGAAGCACTCGACTTTTTGACGGATAAAGGTATGCAGGATTGTCTGAAATTGATACATTTCCACATCGGTAGCCAGGTGACGAAAATCCGTCGCATCAAAACGGCGCTGCGCGAGGCTTCACAGTTCTATGTGCAGTTACACACGATTGGTTTCAGCGTGGAGTTTGTAGATATTGGCGGCGGCCTGGGAGTGGATTACGACGGGACGCGCTCGTCCAATAGTGAAGGGAGCGTGAACTATTCCATTCAGGAATACGTCAATGACTCTATATCTACGTTGGTGGATGCCAGTGACAAGAATAATATTCCCCATCCCAATATCATTACGGAGAGTGGACGCGCGCTGACGGCGCATCACTCTGTACTTATCTTCGAAGTGCTGGAAACCACGCATCTGCCCGAATGGGACGATGACGAAACAGTGGCGGAGGATGAACACGAACTGTTGCAGGAGCTTTACGACATTTGGGATACGCTGAACCAGAACCGGATGTTGGAGGCTTGGCACGATGCGCAGCAGATACGTGAGGAGTCGCTCGACTTGTTTAGCCACGGCATTGTAGACTTGCAAACCCGTGCCAAGATAGAACGTTTGTATTGGTCTATCATGCGCGAGGTGAACCAGATAGCGAGCGGACTGAAGCATGCGCCCGATGAATTTCGCGGGCTGCCCAAGCTGTTGGCGGATAAATATTTCTGTAACTTCTCGCTCTTCCAGTCCTTGCCGGACTCTTGGGCGATAGACCAGACATTCCCCATTATGCCTATTCAGCGCCTGGACGAGAAACCGGAGCGTACAGCTACCTTGCAGGACATCACCTGCGACTCGGACGGCAAAATTGCCAATTTCATTTCCACCAAGAACGTGTCGCACTATCTTCCGGTACATTCACTGAAGAGCAAGGAGCCTTATTATATGGGCGTGTTCCTTGTGGGAGCCTATCAGGAGATTTTGGGAGATATGCACAATCTCTTTGGCGACACGAATGCAGTGCATGTGTCTGTCAATGAAAAAGGTTATACCATAGAGCAGGTGATTGACGGAGAAACCGTGGCCGAGGTGCTCGACTATGTACAATATAGTCCGAAGAAGCTGGTGCGCACGCTGGAAACGTGGGTGAGCCAGTCCGTAAAAGAAGGCCGCATCTCTTTGGAAGAAGGAAAAGAGTTTTTGTCTAACTATCGTTCGGGATTGTACGGATATACCTATTTGGAATAAGATAATGATATAATGTGCTAATGTGCTAATATGCCAATGTGCTAATTGTCATGCGGTATAATAGCGCAGCCATTAGCACATTGGCATATTAGCACATTAACATAATGGAGAAATTGACTGTAATCAAAGTAGGGGGGAAGATTGTAGAAGAAGAAGCTACCCTCTGTAAGTTGTTGGACGACTTTGCAGCTATCGGCGGCTATAAAGTGCTGGTACACGGCGGCGGACGCTCGGCAACGAAGCTGGCGGCTCAGTTGGGCATTGAAAGCAAAATGGTGAACGGGCGTCGCATCACTGATGCCGAAACCTTGAAAGTGGTGACGATGGTGTATGGCGGACTGGTGAATAAGAATATCGTAGCCGGCCTGCAAGCACGTGGTGTCAATGCTTTGGGGCTGACGGGTGCCGATATGGATGTAATCCGTTCGGTGAAACGCCCGGTGAAGGAAGTGGACTATGGCTTTGTGGGCGATGTGAAACAGGCGAACGGAACGTTGCTGGCAGATCTTATCCGTAAAGGCATTGTTCCGGTGATGGCTCCGCTGACGCATGACGGCGAAGGACACATGTTGAACACCAATGCCGATACGATTGCCGGAGAAACGGCAAAAGCATTGTCCGGAGAGTTTGACGTCACGCTGGTCTACTGCTTTGAGAAGAAGGGTGTGCTGCGCGACGAGAACGACGATGACAGCGTAATTCCGCAAATCACTCCGGCAGAGTTTAAACAATATGTTGCCGACGGAGTTATTCAGGGAGGTATGATACCCAAGTTGGAGAACTCTTTTGAGGCATTGGAAGCGGGTGTATCCGAGGTTGTAATTACTTTAGCTTCAGCCATTAATGAAGATGGAGGAACACGGATTAAAAAATAA